>CANQIR010000054.1 GCA_947624095.1 uncultured Bacilli bacterium | reverse complement strand
GGGACTTATGCATCAAATGGCTTAAATACAACAGCCCAAGGAATGGTGGCCAATGTAGTATGGACATTAGGAGGAACAGCAAATTATAATTCATCAACAGCAGAGATGTTCTATACTGCAGAAAGAGGAGAAACAGTATACTCAGGAAGACCAAAAGCATTTGTAGGTAAAGTAGGATTGATGTTTCCAAGTGATTATGGTTATGCCACCGGAGGTGGCTCAACGAGCAGAAGTACTTGTTTAGCAAAAGAAATGTATAACTGGGGTAGCGGGACTTATAAGACAGATTGTGCAGGAGGAAGCTGGTTATTTAACTCAAGTTACTATCAGTGGACTTTGTCTCCTCGTTCCGGTTACTCCAGCAATGTGTTCTTTGTGAACACCAGCGGCTATGTCGGCAACTACAGCGCTGGCGATACGCGTGGGGTCCGGCCGGTCGTTTATCTGAAATCGAGTGTGCAGATTGCTGATGATGAAATGGATGGATCTAGTGGAAAACCTTATAATTTAAGTTACTAATATTTGGATAATATTGCTAAATTTAACCTTTATTCTTGAAATGGTAATATTTTAATGATATGATATTTATAGAGAATAGGAGTTGTATTGGTATGGTTAAATGGAATAATAAATTTAAAACTATGCTAATAGGCTATATATTGTTTATAAGTTTATGTTTAATTAGTATTAATAGTGTTAAAGCTGTTGGGGATCCGGATAAACGTTATTTTGATGATGTAGTTGGTGCTTATCAAACACCGACGATTAAAGAGATAACGGTTAATGGACAAGATTATAAGGATATCGTTAGAATAATAGTTAATCCTGGTACTAGTAAGGTAACGAATTTCTATGCACAAGATGTAAATAATACTAACAATAGGTATATGATAGATGTAACTGGTACTGTTGATAAAACGGAATATTATATTAGTTTAAAAAATGGAACATATAGAATCTATGTTGGTGATGCAACAGGAAAGTATACATCTTTTAATTATGATGTTACTGTTTCAACTTCATGTAATGATCAACCTTCATTAACTGGTGTAACTGGTTCTGGTTCAATAGAAAGATGTTTTATTTCTTATGGAACTAAGGGTAAAGAACAAGCTTTTATGACTGGATATGCAGTAACTTGTGCTGATGGATATGTAATAGATCAAGATAATTTTAAAGAAAATAATTATTGTGATTATACTACTAATGATTTAACTAAGTATGGTTTATCATATCGTTTTTGTAAAAAAGTTTTTAATTATTCGTGTGTAAAGATGACTACTGCTAATTCTTCTACGCTAGCATCTTTGGCAATAAGTAGTGGAACATTAAGTCCAGCATTTAGTCCAACGACAACTTCTTATACAGCAACTGTTAATGCTAGTAGTGTTAATATTAGTGCAACTTTAAATAATGATGGTTCGTCATTTGTTACTGGTTATGGACCTAGAACTGTATCATTAAATTATGGAACGAATAGTTTTACGATTCAAGTAAAGAGTTCAACTGGTAATATAACTACTTATACGATAAAGATAACTAGACCGGATAATAGAAGTAAAGTTAATACTTTGAAGGCTTTATCAATAGATGGTGTGACGATGAATGAAGCTTTCTCACCATCGAGAACAAGTTATACAGCTAAAGTAGATAATAGTATTGCCAAAGTATATATTAATGCAGAATTAACTGATAGTAGATCATCATTTGTAAGTGGTTATGGACCTAGAAATGTTAATTTAGGAGTAGGAACTAATTCAATACTTATTAAAGTAAAGAGTGAAACGGGAACTACTAAAACTTATACGATTAAGATTTCAAGAGCTTATGATGATTCTGGTAATGGGCAAGGTAGTGGTGGAGATACGCCAGTAGTACCACCTACACCAAATACTGATGAATTAGGTTTGTTACAAGCTTTGAATATTCAACAAGAAAATATAAATCTAGAACCAGAATTTGATTCTAAAACTTTAGAATATAATATAACTGTTCCTTATGAAGTTAGTACTTTATTACTTAATCCAGTAGCAAAAGATGCTACTGATAGAGTTGTAGTAGAAGGTAATGAAGATTTAAAGGTTGAGGAAACTAATGTAGTTACGATAAGTGTTACTACTTCTAATGATTTTATTAGAGTTTATACTATTAATGTAATTCGTAAGGGAGAAGATTTAGTAATATCTAATGATAGTTCTTTAAAGGAATTAAAAGTAGAAGGTAAAGATATAGAATTTAGTAGTGATAATTATAATTATGAAATAGTTCTATCTAAAAATGAAACTCAATTAGAGATAACTGCGGTAGCTAATGCGGAAACTTCAACAGTAGAGATAATTGATAATGAAAACTTAAATGTGGGTTCTAAAGTAACAATTAGAGTTATGGCAGAAGATGCAACTTTTACTGATTATGTACTAACTATTACCGGAGTTGATAAAGGTACTAATGTGTTCTTAATTATAGTAATAGTAATTATCTTAGTATTAATTATTGCTTATACAATATTGAGAATATTAGGTTATAAGATATATTTTAACTTTAGTATGTTATCTTCATTATTTAGAGGTAAAGATAAAGATAGTGATGATGAATAAGACTTGCAAAAAGTTAAATGTATGATAAAATAATAAGCAATTAGCGATGAAGGAATTTACGACTCTGGAGCTAAAACGTAATTCGCGTTAAGAATAAAGTGTATGATTAGTTCATAAACTAAGGTGGTACCGCGCTTAGGCGTCCTTAGATTTATGAATTTTTTTATTTAAGGAGGAAATATAATGGAAAAGATGACTTTGTATGAAGATTTAAAATGGAGAGGATTAATTCAAGATATATCTGATGAAGCTTTAATTGATAAGTTAAATAATGCAAGTTTGACATTTTATATTGGGACAGATCCAACAGCTGATTCAATGCATATAGGCCATTATTCATCATTTTTAATATCTAAGAGATTAGCTAGGTATGGACATAAACCTATTTTATTAGTTGGGGGAGCAACTGGATTAATCGGGGATCCAAAGCCGAATGCTGAGCGACCAATTATTTCTAAGGAAGAAGTAGAAAAGAATTTTAAGGGATTAAAAAAACAAGCTGAGGAAATATTTGGTTTTGAAGTTGTTAATAATTATGATTGGACAAAGGATATTAATGTAATAGATTTCTTAAGGGATTATGGTAAGTATTTTAATATTAATTATATGTTAGCTAAGGATAAGGTTAAGACAAGGATAGAAAGTGGTATTACTTATGCAGAATTTAGTTATATGATATTACAAGCTTTAGATTTTTTACATTTATATGAAACTAGAGGAGTAACTTTACAAGTAGCTGGTTCTGATCAATGGGGCAATATCACTTCGGGAATTGAATTAATTAGAAAAAAATTGGGTAAAGAAGTTTATGGAATGGTAATGCCTTTGGTAACGGATTCTAATGGTGTTAAATTTGGGAAAACAGAAGGTAATGCATTATGGCTTGATAAGAATAAAACTTCTAGTTACGAGTTGTATCAATATTTTATTAATTTGGAAGATGAAATGATTATTAGTTATTTAAAGATGTTAACTTTCTTAAGTAAAGATGAAATATTAGATATTGAAAGAAAGCATAAGGAAGCACCACATTTAAGAATTGCTCAGAAGGCTTTAGCTAAGGAATTAATTACGGATTTGCATGGGGAAGAGGAATATAATAAAGCAGTAAAAATTAGTGAAGCTTTATTTAATGGTAACTTAGAAGAGTTATCAGCTAAGGATATTATGATAGGGATGAAGATGGTACCTTCGATTAATTTAAAAGGAGAAGTTAAATTAATTGATTTATTAGTTGATAATGAGATATGTTCTTCTAGAAGAGAAGCTAGAGAGATGTTAAGTAGTGGAGCAATATCCATTAATAATCAAAAATATAGTGATGAGAATCAAGTAATTGATAAATCTTTAGCTATTGAAGGAAAAGTATTGGTAATTAGAAAAGGTAAGAAGAAACAATACTTAGGTTTATATGAATAAATAACAAGAAAAAACTCTTTTCATAGAATATGGTGAAAGGAGTTTTTATATGTATTATAATAATTATTATGGTAATAATAGAGGATTTGTATTACCTTTTTTAACTGGGGCTTTAGTAGGTGGAGCAGCTGTTGGAGTAAGTAGACCAAGACCAATTATAGCTAATCAAGGACCATATCCGTATCGTCCTTATCCACCTTATGGATATCAACCTTACCCATACCCATATCCGTATTATTAAGTTAATTTATAGTGATGATTTTTAAAGTTTTCAGCAAGAGCTATAAGTATAAATAAAGCTATTGTTGAAGAACCACCATAACTTAGAAAAGGTAGGGGAATACCAATAATAGGAGTTAAACCAAGGTTCATAAAGATATTTTCAATTATTTGAAATAAGAGGATATAGAAAATAATTTGATAGGTAATTTTAGGTAGTTGATGAGCATTTAAGGAGTGGTAGTTAAAGGTAGCTAAAATGATAGTATAGCAAAGGAGAATTACTGGAATAGTAATAATTGATAAATTGGCAATGATTAAGGCAAAGATGAAATCGGTATGAGCTTCGGGGAAGTATAAATATTGGTGGGTACTTATGGAAATAAGGGCATTTTCGATTTGGATATTATCTTGAGAAGCAAAGGATTTTAAACGATCAAGACGATAAAAGATGGAAGTACCAAAGATTTTTAAAAAGATAGTCTTTTGAAAATGGTATAGATAAATAATGGCTAAGATTAAGAAGATAATAAGTAGGAAGATCAGGAAAATGGTCTTTTTCTTTGGATGATAATTTAATAAACAGATAAGGAGAATTATTAAGTAGATGATAATGGCACCGGTATCAGGTTCTAAGTAAGTAAATATAGAGGGAATGATGGTAAGGATAATTAGGATAAAGGGATTTTTCTTTTGAATAGTTAGGATAGATAGAGTTAAGAAAAGGGCTATTTTCATTATTTCACTAGGTTGGATAGTAAAGAAATAGAGATTAAGCCAGGCGGTGGAACCGTGAGCGTTTTTACCATTAAATAAGACAAGGATAAGAAGAAAAAGGGAAAATAGGTAAAATAAGTAATGATATTTTAAAAATCTTTGGAGATTTAATTTAAGGACTAGGAAATAAATAATGATACTTAGAGATAACCAAAGAAGATGTTTATTAAAATAAGTTGTGTACTTATGCATAGTGAAAAGACTAATGGAGTAGAGTATTAGTATAGGTATTAGATAACAGTAATTTTTAGTTAATATTCTTTTCATAGTATTATTATGGGTAATATTCAACTAATTATTTATGTTTCATAATTTATAATAGGGGGGATTTTATGGAATTACCTAGAGTTTTTGCTAAACCAATTGAAAAGAAAATCAATAATGTACAAGAAGTTTATAAGGAATCAGAAAGAGATGAGAGAATGGATGTTAAGGGATTTATTAAGGATTTATATCATTCGGGAAGAATTCCTTATATGATAGATTTTAGATTAGTATTAAATAATAATGAAGTATTAGAAGATAGAATAGCTACGAGAACAGATAATTATATTATTACAAAGAGTAATAAGAAGATATATATTAATGATATTAAGATGATTGAGGAAATAAAAAAAGCCTGATGGCTTTATAATAATTCTTTGATATATTTTTTTAAGGTTTTAGCATTTTTATCAAAGATAATTTTTAATTGATTATCGATTTCGACAATACCTTTAGCACCTAGTTTTTGAATACCATCTTTATCGACGATATTGACATCTTTAAGAATTACTTTAAGACGAGACATATTACATTCGATATTGATGATATTATCTTTACCACCAAGGTATTTGAGAAGTTTATTAATTTCATTAGAGAAATTCTTTTGTTTTAATTTGATAAAAACTAAGGAGATAATAAATAAGACAATAAGAATTATTAAGTATTGAACATATCTATTTGTTAACATATTGAGCATCACCTAGTAATCATTATACTACAAATTTGAAAAAAATAAAACAATTCACTATTTCTAGTTTTTCACATAGATTATTAATGAGAATATATGAAAGGGTGAAATGATATGAATAACAATAATAATGGTAGCGGATGCGGATCAAATTGTCCTAATTGTGTAGCTGAGATATTGAGTGTTATTTTAGTTTTACAACAGAATGCGTGTCCAGAGAGTTGTTTGGATTCTTGTGATAGACCAATGCTTGGTGGTGGACCTAATTGCTTAATTTGTAATACAAGACCAGTAATGCTTTATACTTGTTGTGGGAATGGAACACCATGGAGTATGCCAATAACGAAGGATTCAACTGCTACTTGTACGGGAGAAAGTTCAACTTGTTCTTCAGTATTTAGGGTAGAAAAGTTGGAAGGTAATTGCGCAACATTTAGAGTATTAGCAGATAATCCTGATACGAATAGTTTAAATCCTTATGTAGCAACTAATTCTTTCTTTACAATGAATTTAGATTGTTGTTGCGTATGTAGATGTTTAACTGATACTTATGTGGAATGTGTTTAAAATAAAAGATCTACGGCTGTAGATCTTTTATTGTTCTTCGTTTGAAATACTTGCTAAGCGATATAAATTAATAGATGGACGATTAAAGTAACGAACTTTTAAACCACTAGTACCAAGTCCGGAAGAAATATAAAGTTGAGTATTATCTAATTGATAAAATTCTTCAAAATATTTTTTACTACCAATTGGTGTATAGATAGCACCAATAAATGGTAATCTTACTTGACCACCATGAGAGTGACCAGCAAGAACTAAATCAGGTTTATAAGTTATTAAATCATCAATACTATCAGGTTCGTGGAGTATGATAATTTTATAATTATTATCTTGGTTATTTAAGATGGTATAGTCAGGAGTTCCAGATATAGCTGAAGGAAAGGCATAGATAGAAATTGGAGTTTCGCTTTCATAATAGATGTCTTCTCTTTCATTTTCTAAGTATTTAAAACCTGTTCCTTCATAAAGGCTACTTATATCTTCTATTGTATAATCGTGATTACCGCTAACAGCATATTTAGAAAAGGTAGCATTAATTTGGGTAAGATACTTTTTTAAGGTAGCTACTTGTTCATCGTTGGGATGGTGATCTTCGTCTACTAAATCACCAGTAAAGATAACAATATCAGGTTTTAATTCATTTATTTTATCAACG
>CANQIR010000053.1 GCA_947624095.1 uncultured Bacilli bacterium | reverse complement strand
GATAAGTAAGACTTATATTGCACATAAGGAAGAGATAAAGGTGTTAGATAATATTACTTATGAATTTGAAATGGGTAAATTTTATGCTATTATGGGACATAGTGGAAGTGGTAAATCAACTTTAATTAATATATTAGGAATGTTAGAAAATGCAGATACTGGTAAATACTATTTAAACGGAAGACTAGTTAATGATTTAAGTGACGAGGTAAAAACAGAATTAAGAAGGGATAATATTGGTTTAGTATTTCAAGAGTTTTATCTAGATGAAAATTTAAATGCTTTGGAAAATGTTATATTACCAATGTTGATTAATAGTAAAATAAATAAGAGTGATAGAAAGAAAAAAGCGTTGGAATTATTAACTAAAGTTGGCTTAGAAAGTCGAGTAAATCATTTACCAAGAGAGTTATCAGGTGGAGAAATGCAAAGAGTTTGTATTGCTAGAGCACTTGCTAATGATCCACAGATTATATTGGCTGATGAACCAACTGGTAATTTAGATGTGAAAGCAGAAAAAGGAATATTAGAGAATTTAAAAAAGCTTAGTGAAGAAGGTAAATGTGTAATTGTCGTAAGTCATAGTCCTAAAGTAAAATCATTTGCTGATAAAGTTTTAGAATTAAGTGAAGGTAAATTAAAATGAATTTTTTTGATAAATTATATTTAATTCGGAAAAGAGTTTTAAATGGACGAAATGGGATATTTTTATTGGTAACAGTTTTATTATGTAGTTTATTATTGTTTTGTTTAAGTGTATATATTATTATGGATGATTATATTAATGATAGTATTTTAAAATCGGATAAAGCTAGGAGTTTACACGTAACAGTATCAACTGATGATTTTAGTAAAATAGATAATATAGATCATGTGGTAGTAAATGTTCCTTATAAGAATACTTCTTATTTAAGTAATAGTGATGAATCACATAGGCAATATATAAAAATAATTCCTTTATTAGAAGAAGTAAAAATTATAAATGGTAGGGAAATTAGAAATGATAATGAGCTAATTTGTCCAGATAATTTTTATCCACGTTCTGTTTATGATGAGGTTGATGAAGATTTATTTATTAAGGGAACTGATGTTTTAGAAAGAAAGTATATTGTTACTAATTTAAATAATTTAGAGGAGAAAAAGGAATTTGTAGTAGTAGGTACTTATGATAATTTTAAAAATTTTCAAGAAATGAATGTTTGTTATATGCGAAGAAGTGTCTATGAATTGATGCAAGTAGATAGATGGGTAACTATGTCAGCTTATGATGCCGATGGTAATTTAATTGACGAAGAATATGATTCTTTTAAAGGCAATTTAGTAAGAGTAGATAATGTTTTAAATAAAGAGGAAGTTAAGAATAAGTTGATTGATTTAGGTTATAATGTAGTAGAAATGGAAAAAACAGATGTTGATCAGTTAAAATTATATATGAATGTACCTTTATTTGTAGGAATTATTATTGTAATAGTAACGATTAATGTATTAATTAGTTATATTAAGAAGAAAGTATTTTATCAACAAAAGCGGATAGGTTTATTAAAAGCTTTAGGATATAGTAAAAAAGAAATTATTAATTTGGAAGTAATGGAAAATTTATTAATTGTAGTAGGAGCTTTATTAATTGTTAGTGGGTTATACTTAGGGATATTTAGCTATTTGCAAAAGAAATTTTTTGTTTTGTTATTACTTGAGGGATTTATTGTTAAAATACCAATAGGAGTAATAAGTATATATTATTTATTGGTACTATTAGGATTTGGATTATTAACTAAGATAATTGTTAATAGATTATTAAATAAAGAGGAAATAAGGATTTTACGGGGTGATTAAAATGTTAATATTTAAAAGTTTTTTGAAGAGTAAAATTACTAGAATATATTTAATTTGTTTAACTTTTTTATTAATAGGAGTAAGTGTTTTAAAAATTAGTGAACATTATTATATTTTAAGAAATAACCGGACTTATATTAATCCTTATATTGAGGTTAAAACTGGAAAATCTATGGAAGAAAAGATTAAAAAGTTAAAGGGAGTAGATAAGGTTAATATTGGTGTAAGTGGGGCGGATAAAAATAGTAGTGTTTATATTACTTATGATGAGAATTTAAAGAAAAATGAAGTAATAGCACCTGCGTGGATGCAGGAGAATGAAGAAAAGGTAAGTTTAACTATTAATGGTGAAGAATATATATTTGATGAAGTTAAATATGAAGGTGAAGAATTATATGCTTATGCTATTAATAAAGAATTGTATGATGATTTATTGGAAGAATCAGACGAAGCGACATTTCGGATTACTTTAAAAGATTGGTCGGAAAGAGACGAGTTTACAGAAGTATTAGATAAAAAGATTGGCGGGTTAATATCAGGTGGTTTATCAAAAGCAGGACCAGATTATACTTTTCTAATAAAGGCTTTGAAGAAAATAAATGTTGGTGCCTTATTAATTTTAATAGTTGTTTTAATAGCTAGTATTGTAAATTTAATTAAAGATGAGGAACTTAATAATAAAATATATTATTATTTGGGATATAAGAAGAGTCAATTAAAGATTTTAAATATTGAAAAAATAGGATTGATATTAACAATAGCTATAGGATTAGCTTTATTAGTAAGTGTAATATTCATTGTTTATATGAAGACTAAGTATAATTTGTAGTTAAAACTTGCTTTTAAGGGAGTTTTATGTTAAATTACTTATTGAAACGGAGAGATACGGATGGAAATTGCATTATTAATAGTATCAATTTTATTAATAGTATTAGTATTATTACAAAGTAATAAGTCAAGTGATGCTAGTCAAATAATTACGGGTGGTAATGAAGCTTTATTCCAACATCAAAAGGAACGAGGGTTTGAATTATTAATTACGAGATTAACAATATTGCTGGGAATTATTTTCTTTGTATTATCATTTATATTATATGTTAAGTAGGTCATAAGACCTTTTTTTTATTGCATTAATTTGCTATAATCTTATATAGAATGGTGATAATAATGAATAGAGGATTTACTTTAATTGAAATTCTAGTAGTTATAGCACTTTTAGCAGTAGTTACCTTGGTTATTGCGAATAATATGGTAGGTATGCAAGGTAGAGAAAGAGAAAATGAATATGAGAATTATAAAATGCGTTTAGAAAGTGCAGCTTGTTCTTATATTGAAAAGATGGATTATAGTGATAAAAAATCAGAATGTAAGAGGAATGCTAGTTCAGAAAGTTGTAAGATTACAATAAAGAACTTAATTGAGAGTGGTTTAATTGCTGATGATATGTATAATCCGAAAGAAGGAAAAGTTGTTGGCGATAGAGAGTTGTTAGATGACTATGTTTTAGTGCAATATGTTCGGGGAGAAAAGACTTGTACGTTACAGGAGTGATACTATGAAAGAGAAAATATTACAGGTATTAGAAAATGTTCATGAAGCTAAGGAAGCTATAGAGATAAATGATATGTTAGGACTTAAAAGTCCTAGTGAATATCGTGAAGTAGTTAATGCTTTGGAAGACTTAGTAGCAGAATATAAAGTTTTTTATACTAAAAAAGGGAAATATATATTACTTAAAAATTGTCCTTCTTTAAAGATAGGTAAGTTATCAGTTAATAAAAAGGGATTTGGGTTTGTTATCTTAGATAAAGAAGAGGATATATATATTGCTAGTGAGAATCTAGGGGATGCTTTAGATGATGATATAGTTCTTTGTGAGACTTTTCCTGGGAAGATAAAAAAAGAAGGGAAAATTATTAAGATTTTAAAAAGAGAATTATCAACTTTAGTTGGGGAGATTATATTAAAAGATAATAATTTTCATTTAAAATTAGACGATAATAAGAAAGATATCGATGTAATTTTAACTAAGAGTAGTACTTTTTATTGTGTAGAGGGACATAAGGTATTAGTAAAGATTACGAAACAAGTTAGTAGGAAGACTTTTATTGCTGATGTGATTAAAATTATTGGTCATAAGGATGATCCGGGAGTAGATATTTTAAGTATCGCTTATAAATATGGTATTTATGAAGATTTTGGCGAAGAAGTAGAAAAGGAATTAGAGAGTATTCCAAATAGTATTAGTGAAAAAGATTATGCAGGTCGAAGAGATTTAACAGCGATGGAAATATTTACTATTGATGGAGATGATACGAAAGATATTGATGATGCGATTAGTTTAGAGATGGTAGATGGACTTTATAGACTAGGAGTACATATTGCTGATGTTAGTAATTATGTTAAGGAAGATACGGCTTTAGGGGATGAAGCTTATAATCGAGGAACTAGTTCTTATTTAGCAGATACAGTTATACCGATGTTACCACATCAACTTTCTAATGGCATTTGTTCGTTAAATCCTAATGAGAAAAGATTAGCTTTTTCTTGTGTAATGGATATTAATGATAAAGGGAAAATTGTTAATTATGATATTTTCTTGAGTGTTATTGAAAGCAAATGTAAGATGACTTATAAGAAAGTTAATGATATTATCGAAAGAGGTATTGTGGCACCCGGGTATGAACCTTTTGTACCAACTTTATTAAAGATGAAAGAGTTAGCAGATATTCTAAGAAAAGAAAAAATTGGTAGAGGTTATATGAATTTTGACTTAGATGAAGCTAAAGCTATTCAAGATGAAAATGGTAAATGTATCGATATTGTTAAGAGAACGAGAGAGTCTGGAGAAGTATTGATAGAGGATTTTATGATTGCAGCGAATGAAACGGTAGCTAGTCATATATACAATATGGATTTACCATTTATTTACCGAATTCACGAAAATCCAAAAAGTGAAAAGATTGAAGACTTTATGAATTTAGTAAAAATTCTTGGTTATAGATTAAGTAGTAATATTAATGATTTAACACCTAAGGGGATTCAAAGAGTACTAGATGAATTACACGATAAAAAGGAATTTCCAATACTTTCAAGTTTATTGTTAAGAAGTATGCGGAAGGCAGAATATAGTAAAGATAATAGGGGGCATTTTGGATTAGCAAGCCGTGCTTATACGCATTTTACTTCACCAATTAGAAGATTTCCGGATTTAACAGTCCATCGGTTGTTAAAAAAGTATTTAATTGAAGGGGATTTTTCGATGACGACAATTAATACTTTAGATAATATGTTAGTAGATATTGCTAGTCATTCTTCAGAGAGAGAGCAAGCTAGTGTAAATGCTGAGCGAGATGTCTTGGATATGAAAATGGCTGAGTATATGGAGAGTCATATTGGGGAAGAGTATGAAGGGATGATAACTTCAGTTACTAATTTTGGTTTCTTTGTGGAATTACCTAATTTAATTGAGGGATTAGTTCACGTATCTACCTTAAAAGGAGATTATTATAATTATGTAGAAGATTTATTGGCAATGATTGGTAAATCGACGAAGAAGACTTATCGAATTGGCGATATGGTAAAAATTAAAGTAGTAGCGGCGAATAAAGATGCGGGTTTAATTGATTTTGAATTAGTAGAAGATAAGAAAACAAAGAAGAGTGAAGGAGAGTAGTTCTTCTTTTTAAGTTATGTTATAATTTAAAAGGTGAAGATTATGGAAATACGGAATAAAAAAGCTTATTACGATTATTTTATTGAGAAAGAAATTGAATGTGGGATAGCTTTATCAGGTACTGAGATTAAAAGTATTCGCAAAGGGAGTGCTGATTTAAAGGATTCTTTTGCAATGATTAAAAATGGGGAAGTTATCTTAATTAATATGTATATTGCTAAATATGAAGAAGGCAATAGGTATAATCATGATGAGCGAAGAAGTAGAAAACTTTTATTACATAAAAAAGAAATTAAGAAGTTATTAGAAATGGTTAGTCAAAGCGGTTATAGTTTAGTTCCTTTGAAGGTTTATATGAAAGGGAGTAAAGCTAAAGTAGCTTTGGGAGTTGCTCGGGGTAAGAAACTTTATGATAAAAGGGAAAGTATAAAGAAAAGGGATTTACAAAGAGAGAATGCAAAAAATTATCAGTTTTAAATAATTATGATATAATGGTAAAGAGGGTAGTGATTAGATGAAGAGATTTAACAATAATACATTAGCATTAGTTAGTATAGTATTTATAATATTAATTGGAATTGGAATATATTTTTTGGTAACTAGGGAATCGGAAGGCAAAGAAGATAAGGAAAATAATCCGGTAGTAGATCAAGTTGATGAGGGGATTAAAATAGTAGATGTTAGTTCAACCTCTAGACCTTTTGCAGTAATGATTAATAATCATGATATTGCAAGAGCTAATCATATGGGTTTACAGGATGCTTATATAGTGTATGAAATGATTGTTGAAGGCGGAATTACTCGTTTAATGGCGGTATTTAAGGATGTCAACGTAGAAAATATTGGTTCGGTAAGAAGCTCAAGACATTATTTTTTGGATTATGCTATGGAAAATGATGCTTATTATGTACATTGGGGATGGAGTCCACAAGCACAAAGTGATATAAGTACTTATCGGATTAATAATATTAATGGTCTTACTTATGAAGGAAAGTATTTTATTAGAAAGACAGAACTTAATGTTCCTTATGAACATACAGGATTTACAAGTACAGCAATGCTTAATGAAGCTGTTAAAGCACTAAATTACAGAACAGAAACCAATAAGCCTTTATTATTAGATTATAGTGCGGATAGTGTTGATTATAGTAGTGTTGATGGGGTTAAGGATGCGAAAAAGGTAACAATTAGATATTCTAACTATATGACGACTAGTTATGAGTATGATGAAGAAGCTAAGGTGTATAAAAGATTTGCTAATGGTGAAGTGCATAAAGATGCAGTAACTGGGAAACAATATACAGCTAAGAATATAATTACATATCAAGTAGCAAATAGTGCAATCGCTAATGATAATAAAGGTAGACAAGAATTTGATAATTTAGGTAGTGGAGATGGATATTTAATTACTGAAGGAAAAGCAATACCTATTAAATGGAGTAAGGATAAGAGAGAAAATCAAACGAAATATACTTATTTAAATGGGGATGAAATTGTAGTTAATGATGGTAATACTTATATTCAAATACAACCTAAAGGACAAAATTTAGTAATAGAATAGGGGAATGAAGATGGCTGGGATTATAGCTTTTTGTACCAATAATTTAATTTGGTTTATAATTGGTTCGTTGATAGCAATATTTGCTTTAATTGGTTATTTTGTTGATGGGGGGTCAGCTGGTCAAAGAATGGTTAGGGA
>CANQIR010000052.1 GCA_947624095.1 uncultured Bacilli bacterium | reverse complement strand
TCCCTCTACTACTTTTATTATAAAAAACTTTCCAATTTCCTCTAATTTTTTGCAAATTTCTTTAAAAAAGTTAAAAAGTTGACACTTTTATGTCAACTTTTAACTATTTTTGTTAATTTTTTTATTAATTCATAAGGATTTTTTCAATATTATTTAACGACAATATTAACAATTCTTCCAGGGACCACAATAACTTTAACAATCTCTTTGCCTTCTGTATATTTAACCACATTTTCTTGAGCCAAAGCTTTAGCTTTAATTGTTTCTTCTTCCTCATTAACGCCAATTATAATGCTTCCTCTTAATTTGCCATTAACTTGTACCCCTATTTCTTTTTCATTATCAATGGTCTTTTTCTCATCGTATTTTGGCCATTCAGATTCAACTATCTTCTTAAAGCCAAGTTGTTCATTTAATTCCTCCGTAATATGTGGAGCCATAGGATTTAATAATATCAATAATGTTCGATATTCGTCCTTAGTCAAACTTTTAGCTTCCTCATAAGCATTAGCTAAAATCATTAAAGCTGAAACCGCTGTATTATATCCCATTGTTACCAAATCATTACTTACTTTCTTAATTGTTTTATGAATCAAACTTTCCAATTCCTTAGAATAGCCTGTCTCATCAGTTACCTTATCCTTTAAACGAATAACCCTATCAATAAATCTCTTGCATCCTTTTAAAGAATCCGTACTCCACGGTGCATCCTGTTGATAATCACCCATAAACATTTCATAAACCCGTAAAGTATCTGCTCCATACTCCCGAACGATATCATCTGGATTTATAACATTTCCCTTAGATTTGCTCATTTTCTCATTATTTGAACCAAGTACCATCCCATGACTTACTCTAGTCCAAATCATTTCTTTGTGCGGTACTAAACCAATATTATATAAGAATTGTACCCAGAATCTTGCATAAAGCAAATGTCTAGCTGTATGTTCCATTCCTCCATTATACCAGTCAACTCTTTGCCAATATTTCATAGCCTCCATACTAGCAAACTCCTGTGTATTGTGAGCGTCCATAAATCTTAAGAAGTACCAACTTGATCCTGCCCAGTTAGGCATTGTATCTGTTTCTCGTTTAGCAGGTCCCCCACAACAAGGACAAATAGTATTAACCCAATCCGTTATATTAGCAAGTGGACTTTCTCCTGTTTCCGTCGGTTCATATTCCGCAACATCTGGAAGTAATAAAGGTAAATCCTCTTCCTTCATCGGTTGCCAACCACATTTTTCACAATAAATCATTGGAATTGGTTCTCCCCAGAATCTTTGTCTAGAGAATATCCAATCTCGCATCTTATAATTAACTTTTGCACTACCACATTTATGTAGAGTTAACCACTTAATCATCTTATCAATAGATTCTTGCTTATTTAAACCATCTAATTCTTGGGAATTAATATGAACTCCATCATCAACCATTGCCCCTTCGCCATTTATTAATCTTTCTGCATCATATTTATGTGCTGGTGTTGATAACTCCTCAATTAACTTATCCTTATCTACCCACATAACAGTATTAATACTAGCTTCCTCATCACTTACTTTATCTCGTTCTAAACTCTTTAACTTACCAACTACTGTATGTGTCGTAATATGTCTATTAACATCTTTATGAGCCGCAAAGAAATTATCAAAATAAACAAATTCCATTTCATGATCAATTTCAATATCTCTATATCCTGTTTCTTCTTCTACTTCTCTTATTGCTGCTTCCTTTGGATTTTCATCATCTTCAATGCCACCCATTACAAAATTAATCCAACCAAATTTATTATTCTTAACGCATAAATATTTATCTTCTGTCGGATGCTTGATTATCGCCACTACAACATTTCTTTCCGTCATTGGTTTATCAGGTCTAATGGCACTACTACCAGTACCTACAAAATTCTTAGCAATAACTTGTTTAATTGGTAAATTAAACTTTTTAGCAAACGCATAATCTCTTTCATCGTGAGCCGGTACTGCCATTATTGACCCCGTACCATAACTAGCTAAAACATAATCGCTAATATAAATTGGAATTTCTTCATTATTTACTGGATTAATTGCATAAGCACCTGTAAATACTCCTGTCTTTTCCTTATTAAGTTCTGTTCTTTCCATATCATTTTTTAAAGCACAAGCTTTTTTATATTCCTCTACTTCCTTTTTATGTTCCGAAGTAGTAATTTCATCAACATACTTATGCTCTGGTGCAAGTACACAATAAGTTGCTCCATATAAAGTATCACAACGAGTAGTAAATACTGTAAAACTCTTATTATATCCTTTTATCTTAAAATCAACATTAGCTCCCGTAGATTTACCTATCCAATTTATTTGCCCTAACTTTACCTTTTCCGCAAAATTAGTATCATCAAGACCTTTCAATAAATCTTCAGAATAATCACTCATTCTTAACATCCATTGTGCTTTTTCTTTTTGAACTACAGCACTTCCACATCTTTCACAAACTCCCCCAGCAGCATCTTCATTAGACAATACTGTCTTACAAGTAGGACACCAATTTACTGGTACAGTATCTTTATAAGCCATCCCGTGTTTATAAAATTGTAAAAATTGCCATTGTGTCCATTTATAATATTCCGGATCAGTCGTTGAAAATTCTCTTGTCCAGTCAAAAGAAAAACCTAATGACTCCATCTGTCCTTTAAAAGTTTTAATATTCTCCTTAACCGCCTCTTTAGGATGAATATGATTCTTTATCGCATACTGCTCTGCCGGTGCTCCAAAAGCATCCCATCCCATTGGATACAATACGTTATACCCTTGTAATCTCTTCATTCTGGCAATAGCATCTTGAGCCGTATAACTTCTAACATGTCCCACATGTAATCCTGCCCCAGATGGATAAGGAAATTCTACTAAGATATAATACTTATCTTTCTTTCCCCCATTTTCCGCTACAAAATATTTCCCATCTTGCCATATTTTTTGCCATTTCTTTTCTATTTCCTTAAAATTCATTTTCTATCTTCCTTTCGTTTTAAATATCTTCCATATATTTCATAAAGAGCATATATAAGTAACATTAATACCACAAAAGCTACCATAAACCCCAACATCATATCTACCCATTTATCAACAGGTAACATACATAACAAAGTTGCTACAAATGCTATAATTAATGCTTTAATTAGTGCTAAAGTAAACAACATTCTTTTATAATTAAGTTTATTCTTTTTTAAGTCAAATCTTTTCACTAAGTATTTAATTTCATCTACTCCCATCGCCCCTTTTCTTTTAAACTTTCTCAGGTACAGAAACTCTGAAATTAAAAACACCACTACAAAGACGACAATAAATGTAATTACATCAATTAATTCCATAAATCCTCCAATAAAAAAGATGATTCGTATAAGGACGAATCATCGTGGTACCACCTTAATTTGTAGTTATTAACTACCTCAAATATCTTTAAAGGAATAACCCATTCACTCCAAAAGCAAGTTCATAAATTTTCTTAAGTAGTTTTCACCATCCACTACCTCTCTAGATAAGTCTAATTTATTACTACTCTTTCTTCTTCGCTTGTTAATAATTATACCAACAAGCTTCCCATTTATCAAGCATTATTATAATTCAGCTGAATATTCTAACAATTTCATAAACATTCTTACAAATACTCCCCCAAGTCCCTTTTTCCGCAACTTAGTTATTTCAATTCTTTTCCTATCCAACCGCATATCACTAAATATAATACTTGCTATCTCTTCTTTCAAACTAGTCTCTATTTGTAAATCATTAATAATTGAATCTATATCTTCATTAATAATCCGGACTGCATCTATCTCAATATTTTTACCCTTACAATTAATCGTTAACTGTTGTGTAGTATTAACATTTTTCACTTCTACAATAAAGTCATTATCTTCCACATAACTATTTACGGCAATAATATCCTGATTTAACATTGCTACTACATCATCGGCACCTCTAGTATTTCTAAATCTAATCTTATAATCCCTTCTATCTGGAATAATCCCACTCTTACCTTCCACTGGTCGAATAATTACCGTATAGTTATTTGCTAAATAATTATAGTCTATTCTCGTTACTATGTAATACCCTTCTTCATACAAATTACTATATCCATCATCTTCATACAAATTATAGATATTACTCTTCCCAGGAAATATATGAATTTCCATCTCCTTAGGTGGATTAGTCGCATTAATATTTTCTTCTAAAGTAGCCATCGGTATAATCGAACCACTTCTAGCAAATACTGGATAATCTTCATCTTTATAAAATACTACATATCTCTTATTACCCGGGAATTTTTTACCCGTCTTAAAATCATACCACATTCCATTAGGTAAAAATATATTTTCTACTGCTCTATCCATTACTAAATCTTTCTTCTTCGTAATTGGTGCTACAAATAATTCACTACCAAAGAAATATTCATTTCTATATATTGGTTCATCATATATTTCTGGATAAGTATAATATAATGGCTGAATTAAAGGTAATCCCGTCTTATGATACTTATAAGCTTCACCATATAAATAAGGAATTAAACGATGTCTTAAAGTACAATATTCTCTAACTATATTTAAAGTCTGTAAATCCCATTTCCAAGGTTCTCTCTTATAATAATGCCCATACTTAGCTGAAAATCTAAATATTGGACTATAAGTCCCCAATTGAACATATCTTAAATACAATTCCGCATCTTCAACACCATCTTTATATCCCCCTATATCATGACTCCACCAAGAAAGACCAATATTTGCACTATTAGAATTAAAATAAGGTAAAGTACTAAGCGTCTTCCAACTAACCTCCGTCTGTCCAGAATAATGAACCGGATAACGATGTGCTGCTACCGTAGAATTCCTAGCTAATAACATTCCCCGATGATTAGTAAATCTTTTAAAATCATTAAAATGATAATAATTTAAAGCATTCATTGTCAATTTATCTTCTTCATTATAATAATCTAACCAAAAGAAATCTACCCCAATATTATATAAAGGCAATATCATCTTATTTAAATATAAATTTAATATTGTATTATCAAAAACATTAAATGGTATTGTTGACTTATCCGTAATTCCTAAAGCCATTGCTACTTCATTAAACCTTGGTTCATGCGGATATATTCCTTCGTGGGGATCAATATTTAAGCCTAATTTTACTCCTCGATCGTGTAAATAAGTCACAAAGTCTCGGGGATTAATAAACAAATCTGGATTAAAAGTAAAACCTGTTTTATATCTCCTCCAATTAGCTTTATCTTTCTGATGCCAAGTTTCTCCTAACAACAATACACTAAGTGGTATTTTATTCTTATTAAAATTTAACATTAACTCTTTAATATTTTGATAATTATAAATTTTATCTCTATTCCACCAAATACCTAAAGCATATCTTGGTATTAAAGGTGGCTTACCCGTTAATTTAAAATAATCTTTTAAACAATAACCAAAGTCTCTTTTATACATAAATAAATACGTATCTATTTTTTCTCTTGGTTCTTGAACTAATGAACCATCCTCTAAGATAATCATCGATTTAGTATCATCTATTGAAACAAATCCATCTGTTGAATATAATCCCTTTTCTTTACCTATTAATTCCTTAACCTTTTTAGTAGCTTTTTTCTTTAATTCCTTAACTCCCATCTTATTATCTTCATTAGTTTTATCCAAATCAGCTACTATTCCATAAAAATTCCTTGCTTCTGGATGATTAAAATACCAAACTTTATCTGTATCTATTAAACTTACTTTTAAATTAGCTTCTGGTGCATACTTAGGACCTACAAAAGGCTTATCTTTAACATATTCCAAACTAAAATATTTTGTAGTTATAACTAAATATCTTTGATCTTCCTCTATCCTAAATTTAGGTACTTCAAAATTTCTAAATAATGCTAATTCCGTAGGCCGATCTTCAAATACCCCATTTTCATCATATTCTAATCTTATTAAAATTTCACTAAGAATAGTAATCCGGTATTTTCCCCCTCTAAAAATTACCTGATCTTTACTCTTTGCTTCATTATAATCTACCTTAAAATGATCAGCTAGCTTACTCATAAGCCTTCACCCTCTATCATCTATATAATAGCAAAAATTTACTAATTACACAATTAAAATACTAAATTTTAAAAAGTAAATGTTATAATATTTCTTGGTGAAAAATATGTTTAAATATTCTCTTGATAATAAAAGATATCATACCCTAAATTATTATTATAAAAATAAGTATCATCAAAAAGTTTTTAAAGTATCTCTTAATGCTGGATTTTCTTGTCCTAATAAAGTTAATGGACCAGGTTGTATATTTTGTTCTCTAAAAGGTAGTGGTGACTTTGCAGGTGATATTCAAGATGACTTAGTTACCCAATTTAATAAAGTTAAAGAAGTAATGACTAGAAAATGGCCCAATAGTTTATACATTGGCTATTTTCAAGCTAATACTAATACCTATGCTCCTACTAATATTCTCCAAGAAAAATATGAAACCATCCTTAATCTTCCCAATGTAGTAGGATTAAATATTGCTACTAGAAGTGATGCCATTACAGATGAAACTTTAGATTATTTAACTGAACTAAATACTCGTACTGATTTAACTATCGAATTAGGTCTTCAATCAATTCACGAAAGAACTCTAAAATTTATCAATCGCGGTCATACATTAGAAAATTTTACTTATATGGTCTATAAATTAGCTAATAGAAATATTAAAGTAGTTGTCCATATTATTAATGGTCTACCAAATGAATCTAAAGAAGATATGATTAAAACAGTTCAATATTTAAATAATCTCCCTATTCACGGCATTAAAATCCATATGTTACACATCCTTAAAGATACTCCACTCCATAAATACTATCAAACTCATCCATTTCACATTCTAACTAAAGATGAATATATCGATATTGTCACTGAACAATTAGAATATCTAAGACCAGAAATAGTAATACATAGAATTACTGGTGACCCAAAACAAGAAGATTTAGTAGCTCCAACTTGGTTATTAAAAAAATTCTGTGTCTTAAACGATATCGATAAATCCTTAAAAGAAAAAGACACCTATCAAGGTGCCAAAGTTCCAATGTTAATTACTAACTCTTATAAAGACAAATTATAAGGTTTACTACTAGATCCATCCATCTCATCATCTAATATTTTAACACTCGATTTCAGATAAACGACCGGCCGGACCCCAACCGCACTGCCAGCGCCGTTGGCGTAGACATAGCCGCCGCTGTACACACGGAACACACTGCTGGAGCGACCGGAATCAGGAGACAAAGTCCACTGATAGTAACTTGAGTTAAATAACCAATCATTATTATAACAATCACTTGAACCATCCCAGTTATACATCTCTT
>CANQIR010000051.1 GCA_947624095.1 uncultured Bacilli bacterium | reverse complement strand
ATTAGCATCCGGTGGTAAATACATTCTCACAATATCAGCCTTTTTATTAGCAACGTGATCTAAAAATCCTGGGTCTTGATGTGTAAATCCATTATGGTCTTGTTGCCATACATTACTTGTCAAAATATAATTCAAAGAAGCAATATCTTCTCGCCAAGGAAGTGTCCTAGTTACCTTTAGCCATTTGGCGTGTTGAGCAAACATTGAATCAATAATTCTAATAAAAGCTTCATAACTAGCAAATAATCCGTGTCTTCCTGTCAATAAATAACCCTCAAGCCAACCTTCACATAAATGCTCACTAAGCATCGAATCCATTACCCGGCCACTTGTATTTAAAAATTCATCTTCCGGAATTTTCTTAGCATTCCATACTCTTGTAGTTGTTTCAAAGACTTTACTTAATCGATTACTCATTGTCTCATCAGGTCCAAATATCCGAAAGTTTTTATTCTCTTCATTTAGTTTAATAACATCTCTTATATATTCTCCAAGTACTAACATATCTTGGGCTTCTACACTACCTGGACCATTTAACTTAACAGCATAATCCTTAAAATCTGGTGTTTTCAATTCCTTTAATAGTTTTCCACCATTAGCATATGGATTAGCACCCATCCTTTGTTCACAATTTGGAATTAAATCCTGTAATTCCTTAATTAGAGTTCCCTTATCATCAAATAACTCCTCTGGATGATAACTTCTAAGCCAACTTTCTAAAGCCTCTAAATGTTCTGGCTTATCCATCATAATTGGTACTTGATGAGCTCTAAATGTATTTTCAATAACTTTCCCATCAACTTCCTTTGGCCCAGTCCATCCCTTAGGAGTTCTAAGAACAATCATCGGCCATCTAGGTCTTTTTGCATCATTTTCTCTTGTTGCTTTTTCTTTAATCGCCTTTATCTCTTCAATGACTGTATCCAAAGTAGAGGCCATTAATTCGTGCATTTGTAAAGGATTATCTCCTTCCACAAAATAAGGTTTCCACCCGCATCCCATAAAGAAATCTCTTATTTCTTCATCACTAATTCTTGAAAAAATTGTTGGATTACTAATCTTATAACCATTTAAATGTAATATCGGTAATACCACACCATCACTAATTGGATTTAAAAATTTATTCGAATGCCAAGAAGTAGCAAGTGGTCCTGTTTCTGCTTCTCCATCTCCCACTACACAAGTAGCAATTAAATCAGGATTATCAAATACGGCCCCAAAAGCGTGTGCTAAACTATACCCAAGTTCGCCACCTTCATTAATACTTCCTGGTGTTTCTGGCGCTACATGACTAGGTATTCCACCTGGAAAAGAAAACTGCTTAAATAATTTTTTTAAACCATTTTCATCATACGTAATCTCCGGATATACTTCACTATATGTATGTTCCAAATACACATTAGCTACTATCGCATTCCCACCATGTCCTGGACCAGATACATAAATCATATTTAAATTATATTTTTTAATAATTCTATTCAAATGTACATAAACAAAATTTTGTCCTGGACAAGTCCCCCAGTGTCCTACAATCTTTTTTTTAATATCCTCTTGCTTTAAAGGTCTTCTAAGTAGGGGATTATCTAATAAGTATAACTGTCCAGCAGTTAAATAATTAGCTGCCCTAAAATAAGCATCAATTTTTTTAAGTTCAACATCATTTAAAGTATTCACACTTGACCACCCATATTCTTCTTATATTGTACTATAAATTTACTTAATAAACAATCGCTTTATCCCCCAAATAAATCCAATTAATAACAAAATACCAAAAGTAAGCCATACATAATTATATTGTAAAAACTCCCATCCAGAAAACTTCAACTCTCCATCATAACTAACTTCTATTTCCCTAATAACCTCTTCATCTAGACTAACAACTAACTTTCCAATAACTCCCTTCTTCGTAAATGGACTAACTTCCTCTAATCCCTCATACTTATATTGAATATTATCTTTCGTAATCTCCTTAGATACATATCTATTTATATTCTCATTACTAATAATCTCTATCTTATCTTTACTATATTTACCATCTATCTCATATAATACTTGTCCCTTTTTCATAATGGGTAAATAATAATAATTATCTATATAGTATTCATATATATTTAAAGCATCTACTACATGTAATGGATAATTAGATTCTATCGGTGCTCCAACAGTTACCAATAAATATTTAACTCCCTTACTAATTGCTATACTTGCTAAACAATAACCAGATTCATCAGTAAATCCCGTCTTACTTCCTATAATTAAAGAAGTATCAATCCCATATCTATTTTGATAATTTTCTAATGTACTAGTAAGTTTTATCCCATTAGTAGTTTTATATTCTTTAGTTGTAAAAATAGTTTCAAATACTTCATTACCTAAAGCAACCATTAATAACTTACTAATATCTCTTACACTAGAATAATGATTATCACTATTTAATCCCGTAGGATTACTAAAATGTGTATCATTAAGTCCTAGTTCCTTAGCTTTATCATTCATCAATTTAACAAACTCGTCATTTCCACCAGCTATATAATAAGCTAAAGTCTGTACCGCATCTGCTCCGCTAGGTAATAAAACCCCATATAACAAGTCTAAATAAGTAACTTCATCATTAACTTTAAATCCTGCTACTGAAGCATTTGCTTCTACTAAACCAACTAATCCCTCTTCTGGAATCTTTACTACTTTATTTAAATTATCTATATTTTCAATAGCTACTAAAGCCGTCATAATTTTAGTAAGACTAGCAATTTTTACTTTTTCATCCGCTTGTTTTTCCATTAATACTTCACCATCATTAAGATTATAAAGTATCGCATTACTTGAATTAATCTCTAATCCCCAAACTTTAAAAGGTATTAAAAGTAATAAAAGCCATCCCCAATACTTCATCTTATCACCTCAATTATTTACTTAGAAAAAGCATAACACCCCAGCTAAAACTTGTCAAATTTGTCCCTATCATCTATAATATATTTCAACCCCTCCAAAGGAGGATTGTCTTATAAAATATATTAACGAATCAACTAAATTAAAACTAATAGCGAACTTAAATAAAAAACAAAGAAAAAAATTAATCCAATCCATTAATGAATCTAATAATCTTTATTATCAAGAAGAATTAGAAAATACTAATTACTTACTTAATGATATTGGTGGTCATTCCCTAGATTACTATCAACGTAAAGCTATTCTTATGGCCGAAGATTATTTACTTATCAATGCTGGTGCTGGTTCTGGTAAAACCCTAACTATGATTGGCAAAATTCGGTATCTAATTGAATACCTTCAATACTCACCTAGTGATATCTTGTGTATATCTTTCACTAATAATACAACTAAGAATCTCCAAGAAAAGTTACAAAAATATTACAATTATAACTTAGAAGTTTACACTTTTCATAAATTATCTTTAGAAATTATTAAATGCTATGACCAAGATTATTCCATAGCTAATCCATCTACCTTAGATTATATAATCGATGAATTTTTTAATACTCATACCCAATATTGTCAAAAATTTTTAAAAAAATATTCATATCTCGAACTAAAAAAATTAATTATTACTTTTATTAATCTTTTTAAATCCAATTGCTTTAACTATCAAGATTTTAATAAATTTTTTAAACATAATTTCTCTTACCACAATCACCAATTACTTAAATTAATTTTTATAATTTATAACTTATATGAACAAGAATTAACTAGTAAAAAGTCTCTAGATTTTAACGATATGATCAATTTAGCTGCTAAACTTATTCAAAAAGAATATAAGTATAAAAAATTTAAATATATAATTATTGATGAATATCAAGATACCTCATTAACTAAATTTAATTTAATTCAAAATATTATTAAACAAATTCACGCCAAATTGCTAGTAGTTGGCGATGACTTTCAATCCATTTATCGCTTTACTGGTTGTGACTTGAGTTTATTTTTAAATTTTAGCAAGTTTTTCCCTGGTGCCAAGACTACTAATATAATTAATACCTACCGTAATCCTCAAGAACTCATTAATGTAACTGGTAAATTCGTTATGCAAAATCCCCATCAAATAAAAAAAGATTTAGCTTCTTTAACTCACATCTCTAAACCAATTAAAATAATATTTACCCAAAATGAATCTAAAACCTTAGCTAAATACTTACAACTTTTAGCCGATAACGAAATATTTGTGATTGGTCGTAATAACGCTGATATTAAGATTATTCCTCAAGATTATCAAGTATTGCCAGATGGCTTAATTTTAAAAGACAATCATTTAGTAGCTAGATATTTGACTGCCCATAAATCAAAAGGTTTAGAAAGTAGGGTAGTAATACTTATTAACTTAACTAATTCTCCAACTGGTTTTCCTTCTCAACTTAGTAATCCCAAACTTTTAAAGTATGTAACCTTATCTAAAGAACAATTCCCCTTTGATGAAGAAAGACGTCTATTTTATGTTGCTTTAACTAGAACTAAAACTTATAACTACTTAATTGTCAATCAAAGTAATCCTTCTATATTTGTTTTAGAATTAATTAAAAAATATCCCAATTATATTGAAAAAATATATGATTGAAACTCACCTAAAATTAGTGTATGCTTTATCTAGCAAGAACTGCAATAAATAAGACGAGGAGCTAAATAATGAAACAATATCAAGAAATTGAAAGAAGTATAATTACCAAATTTCGTAAAGATATCTGGCATAATTTTGTTAAAGCTATTAATGATTATGAATTAATTAAAGATAATGACCAAATAATGGTTTGTATAAGTGGTGGCAAAGATTCCTTTTTATTAGCTAAATGTATTCAAGAATTAATTAAACACGGTAAAGTAAAATTTACTGCTCATTATGTTGTTATGGATCCCGGATATAAACCCGTAAACCGCCAGTTAATTGTTGAAAATGCTCAAAATTTAAATATTCCCATTGAAATATTTAATTCCAATATTTTTGAATCTGTATCCAATATAGAAAATAATATGGCTTGTTATTTATGTGCTAGAATGCGGCGCGGCTACTTATATAATAAAGCAAAAGAACTTGGCTGTAACAAAATAGCTTTAGGTCATCATTTTAATGATGTTATCGAAACTACTTTATTATCAATGTTTTATGGTTCTGAAATAAAAACTATGATGCCAAAACTTCATAGCGATAATTATCCCGGCTTAGAACTAATTCGTCCCCTTTATTTAGTTCGGGAAGAAGCCATTTTAGCTTGGAAAAAATATAATGATTTAACTTTCCTTAACTGTGCTTGTCGTTTTACCGAAAACAATTTAGAAAATAATACTAGTAAAAGAAAAGAAATAAAAGAATTAATTAAAAATTTAAAAAAGATTAATCCTGATATCGATTATAATATCTTCAAATCCTTAGATAATATCAATCTAAATTGTGTCTTAGGTGTCAAAGAAAATGGTCAATATAAAAGCTTTCTAAATGATTATGATCAAAAATAAACCCTAGGGCTTTATTTTTTTGCCTTGACAAGTGAATATACACTCAACTATAATTGAAATAGATTGAATAGATACTCAACTAAGCATAGGAGAATTTATATGGCTAAAAATGAATTTATTTGTGATTGTAATGTTATTCATCAAGATGTAGTAGACAAAATGACAAAACAAATGTTAAAAGAAGACTTATTTTATAAAATAGCTGATTTTTATAAAATTCTAGGCGACCCAACTAGAATGAAAATATTATATGCCTTAGATAAAAATGAAATGTGCGTATGTGATATCGCTAATTTATTAAGTATGAGTAAATCTTCTATTTCTCATCAGCTTGGTACTTTAAGAAGAAGTGGTATCGTAAGATGTCGTAAATCTGGTAAAGAAGTATATTATTTATTAGATGATAATCATGTAAAGAAAGTTATTGAAATAGGTATTGAACATATCACACATAAAGAGAAGGGAAGTAATTAAGATGGCTAGTGTTTCTAAAAATATAATTAAAATTATTATTTCTTTTCTCTTATTTTTAATAGCTTTAATATTTCAATTTAAAATTCCCTATCTTAACAATATTTTATATCTTTTAAGCTATCTCTTAGTAGGAACTGAGATTTTAATTAAAGCTTGCAAAAATATATTTAAAGGTCACATCTTTGATGAAAACTTTTTAATGGCCATCGCCACAATTGGTGCTATCTGTATTAACGAATATAGTGAAGCCGTTGCTGTAATGCTTTTTTATCAAATAGGGGAATTATTCCAAGATTATGCTATTAATAAATCGCGTAAATCCATCTCTGCTTTAATGGATATAAGACCCGATTATGCAAACCTTTACATTAATAATCATTTAAAAAAAGTAAATCCCACTGAAGTCAAAATAGATGATATCATAGCTATCCAACCTGGCGAAAAAGTTCCCTTAGATGGTATTATCGTTGAAGGAAATACTAGTATAGATACATCATCGCTAACTGGCGAGTCAATGCCCATAGATGTCCAACCTGGTGATGAAATATTAAGTGGTTGTATCAATCTAAATGGTTTAATCAAAGTCCAAGTTACTAAAGTATTCACTGATTCAACAGTTAATAAAATCTTAGATTTAGTAGAAAATGCTACTAATAATAAATCCAAATCCGAAAATTTTATAACTAAATTTGCCAAATATTATACCCCAATTGTTGTTTTAATCGCCTTAATTATGGCTACTATTATTCCTTTAATAACGCAAACTGACTTTTATCCTTGGCTTTATCGTGCCTTATCTTTCTTAGTTATCTCTTGTCCTTGTGCCTTAGTAATCTCCATTCCTCTTAGTTTCTTTGGTGGTATTGGTGGCGCTAGTAAAATCGGTATTCTAATTAAAGGCAGCAGCTACTTAGAAAAACTTTCTAAAGTAGATACGATTGTCTTTGATAAAACCGGCACTATTACTAAAGGTATATTTGCTATTCAAAAGATAGAATCGGTAGATATCACCCAAGAAAAATTATTGCAATATGCTGCCTATGCTGAATATTATTCAACTCATCCCATTGCTATCGCTATTAAAGCATCATATAACCAAATAATTGACGAATCCCAAATTAAAAATGTTACAGAAATTCCTGGTTATGGCATCAAAGCTCAAATAAATAATCATCAAATAATCATTGGTAATACTAAATTATTTAAAGAAAATAATCTTCAATTTGCTAAAGATAATGGCGCTGGAACTATCTTAAATTTAGCCGTTGATAATCAATATCAAGGCTATATCTTAATTGCTGATGAAATAAAAGAAGAAGCCTATAACACAATAAAAGAATTAAAAGAAAATAATATTAATAAAACTATAATGTTAACGGGTGATCGCCTAAATTCCGGAAAAAGTATAGCTAAAGCTTTACAAATTGATGAAGCCTATACCGATTTATTACCGCAAGATAAAGTAAATAAATTAGAACAATTACTCAAGAATAAAACTAATAATCAAATTGCATTTGTTGGCGATGGTATAAACGATGCCCCTGTCTTAGCCTTAGCTGAT
>CANQIR010000050.1 GCA_947624095.1 uncultured Bacilli bacterium | reverse complement strand
TTTTATCTTCCGCATAGCCTCTTACAAAACCACAAGCAGTTTTATCAGCAACTGTACCAATAGTTCCA
This sequence comes from uncultured Bacilli bacterium, assembly GCA_947624095.1. Lineage (GTDB taxonomy): Bacteria > Bacillota_I > Bacilli_A > RF39 > UBA660 > CALVJF01. The sequence continues at coordinate 7,705 of CANQIR010000050.1, read as the reverse complement.
GCTCGATATACATTTTCTTCACCGAATAAGACTTTAGTATAGTCGTGAGCAGCACTTTGATTTTCTCCAGAGAAATTTAAATCGATATCGGGAACTTTTTCGGCATTAAAACCAAGGAAGGTAGCAAAGGGAATATCTTGTCCTTCTTTACGCATATTAATATGGCAATCAGGGCATTCTTTATCTGGTAAGTCATAACCACTAGCATAGGTATGAGAAAAACTTAAACCATTTTCATCTTCCCAAATACTTTTTTTACATTTAGGACATAGATAATGAGCTGGCAAACCATTAACTTCCGTAATACCCATCATAGTAGCGACAAAGGAAGACCCTACACTACCACGCGAACCAACGAAATAACCATCATCATTACTTTTCTTAACTAATCTTTGGGCAATAAGATAAAGAACGGAATAACCATTACTAATAATACCATGAAGCTCTTTTTCAATACGGTCTTCGACTATTGGTGGTAATGGATCACCATACATTTCGTGAGCTTTCTTATAAACCATATCTTTAGTTTCTTCATCAGAATTTTCCATTACGGGAGTATAAAGTTTATCTTTAATAATTTGTAAATGATCAATCATATCAGCTATTTTATTAGTATTAGTAACAACTATTTCATAAGCAGTATCTTTATCTAAGAAATTAAAAGCATCTAACATTTCTTCAGTAGTCATAAAATACATATTTGGTACTTCAATACCTTTACGATTTAGAGGATGTAATTTACCATTAGTCTTTTGATTAACAATTATTTCCCGATATATTTTATCTTCTTTAGTAAGATTATGAACATCACCGGTAGCACAGACTAATTTACCGGCATCTTTAGCTACGCGAATAATTTTTTTAAGATGCTCCTGAAGTTCTAATTCAGTTTTAAAGCCACTAGATTCCATTTGAAGTAAATGAGTCATCGCACTAATAGGTTGAACTTCAATAAAGTCGTAAAAACTCATCATTGTCGATAATTCTTCATCGTCTTTTACTTTAGCGGCTTCAAAGATTTCACCATTGATACAACCACTACCAATAATTAAGCCTTCTCTTAATTTATTAATTTCTTTACGAGGAATTTTGGGTTGATCGTTATGGAATAAATATTTTGTATTAGCTAAGCTAACGATTTTGAATAAGTTTCTTAAACCGGCTTGGGTTTGCGCATAGATAGTTAAATGGAAGGGAAATGAGAACTTAACTAATTCATCATAATCGATGGTATTATATAAATCCATAGTAGTTTCAATATTTCTTTGGTCTAATATTTTACACATAGCATAGAAGCAATGAGCTGTACCTTCGGCATCGTAATCTGCTCGATGGTGAGCACTTTCATCCCAAGGAACGTTATATTTTCTAACTAAGGTGCTTAGTTTATGATTTGGCCATTCAGGATTAAGGATTCTTGCTAAACTCATAGTGTCAACTACAGTATTTTTGAATTCGCCTAAATTGTATTTTTTACAAGCATTATCCATAAAACTAATATCGAACTTGGCATTATGTGCAACCATTGGTGCATCCCCTGCCCACTCTAAAAATCTTTTAGTAACATTTTCTTCGGTATCAGCTCCTTTAAGCATTTCATCAGTAATATTAGTTAAATCAATAATTTTTTGAGGCAGTGGTCTATGGGGATCAATAAATTCATCAAAACGATCAAGGATCTCCCCTTCTTTAATTTTAACGGCACCTATTTCAATCATTTGGTCACTACCAGCGTAAAAGCCGGTTGTTTCAGTATCAAAAACAACAAAAGTATCTTTAAGTAAGTTAAAGTCTTGGGGATTATGAACTACATCAACATCGTCGTTAACAACATTTAATTCAACACCATATAAAACTTTAAATTTTTCTTCATCAGGTTTATCTTTATTATCCCAAACAATTGAGTTATAAATATCAGGATAAGCTTGGAGACAGTTATGGTCAGTAACTGCAACAGCTTTATGACCTAATTTTTTAGCAAACTTAACTAGGGATTTCATTGGTACGACACCATCCATAGTACTCATAAAAGTATGAGCGTGAAGTTCTACTCTTTTTACTTCGGCATTATCTTTAATAGAGATATCTTTACTTGGAATAGATTCCATATTGCGGATAGCTAATACTAAGTCTTTGGAATAACTATCAAATTCAATATTACCATGAATACGATACCAGGAACCTTCGCTTAAGTTTTTTAAAACGTCTTTATATTCATCTTTATCTCTTTTAAAGATTTTAGCTAAGATACTATTAGATTTATCACTAATTTTTAAAGTTATGATATTGATATTTTCTTTTTCCATAGTTTCAATACCAAAGATATAAGCTTCAACTATAACATTTTTAGTAGCACCCATAATACTACTTATTAAACTTATTTCCCCATCAATATGTTTACCAATAAAGACTGGACTTTTTTCTTCGACAATCTCTTCTGGTTGTTCATTTTTAATAGCTTCTTTGATTGCTTGTTCTTTATCTTTATTAAGGAAGGTAGTTACATTGATTTCGGGAAAACCGAGTTGTTGCATACTATTAACTAAGCTTTTGGTGGAACTATTAAATTCTTCTTCTTCATTTAGAGAAGTTACTTCGACAACTATAATGCCATCATCTAATTCAATTTTTGATTCGTTTAAACCAGTAAGGGATGGTTTTTTAGTTATCAAGTTAGTAATTAGGGTATGAAATGATGCTAAGATATCTTCATCAGTAATGGTATCGTAGGTAATGTGAACTTGACATTTGGCTAGATTATTGATACCTTTACTCGCGCATTTTAACATATTTAATACTAAGTTAGCATCAATAACTTTGGCAGCATTTAGATAGACATTAAAGGTTTCATTTTTTTTATTTAGAATTACTTTTGTTATATTAAAATCTTCTAACCCTTCTATAGGACAGTTGATGCTTTTTAGAAATCTTTCTAATTCGTTATTCATATTTACTTCTACCTCACATTTCTGTAATACTATTAACAACTATTTGATAGTCGTAATCTTTTCTGGTTACTTGACCATTAATCATATATAATTTATCATTTTTTAATAATTTTAATAAGCTATTTTTATTAGGAAAGATAATGAAATTCATACTACCGGTTTCATCTGAGGCGGTAAAGAAAGCCATATCTTCATTTTTTTTGGTTTTAATTTTCCGAATATTGGATACTAAACAGACCATTTTGACATATTTATCAAAGTATTGAGTAATGGTATTAATTTTGATAATATCGGGAGTGGTATATTTATTAGCAGGATGGGAGGAAACATAAAAACCATATAGTTCTTGTTCTTGTTGCATAAGGCGGTTAACGTCTGATTCTTTGTATTCGGTTAGTAATGGTTTTAGAACAAGGGATTCGTCTAAGTCGTTACATAATAAAGCATAATTAAGAGCATTATCTAAGTTTTGAAGCATAGTTTCCCGATTTAAATTGAGGGAATCTAGGGTGCCGGCTTGGATAAGAATTTCAAGAGTTTTTTTGGTAATACCTAAACGATAAGTACGGACTACAAAATTAAAGTAATCGGTATATAAGCCATTTTGGTTACGTTCTTCAACTATTTGATGGGATATATTTATACCAATACCTTTAATGATAGATAAAGGCATAATAAGATCTTGGCCAACTATTTTGTATTCTTCGCCACTTGTATTAATATCTGATTTAATTACTTTAAGATTTTTTCTTTTGACTTCATCAATATACTGTTTAGTTTTAATTTCACTACCGATACTCATATTTAAAAGATTAGTAAAGAAATAAGCTGGATAATGACATTTTAAATAAGCCATTTGATAACCTAATAAGGCATAGGAAACAGAGTGAGCTTTATTAAAACCATAATCGGCAAAACGGATAATTAAGTCATAGACTTGTTTGGCTACTTCTTGGCTATGACCTTTAGCTACAGCGCGTTCGATAAATTTAGTTTCTTCATTAGCCATAACTTCGTGCTTTTTCTTGCTTACAGCCCGTCTTATGTTATCAGCTTCAGCAAAGCTATAGCCGGCCATCGTTACTAAGATTTGCATAATTTGTTCTTGATAAATAATAATACCATAAGTATCGGATAAGATAGGTTTTAAGACGGGATCTAAGTAAGTAATTTTTTCACTCCCCTCTTTTCTAGCGACAAAGGAATTAATACTTTGACCTGGACCAGGTCTTACTAAAGCAATCGCAGCGATAATATCTGAGAAGGTATTAACTTTTAATTTACGGAGTAAAGGTTTCATTGCATTACTTTCAAATTGGAAGATACCTTCAGTATCAACATTTTTAAAGACATTGATAGTTAAGGGGTCATTTAGAGGAATATTACTCAATTTTAAGTCTTGATGTTCATTTTCTTTAATTAAATTTAAAACATTCTTGATAATATTTAGATTACGTAAAGCGAGAAAGTCCATCTTAAGTAAGCCAAGACTTTCTAAATATTCAAAAGTGATACCAGTTAAAAACTCATCATTATTTTTACAGATAGGAATTATTTCATCAAGAGTTACACTGCTTATAACAATACCAGCAGCGTGCGTACTAATATGTCTTTTTAAGCCTTCTAACTTAGAAGAGATTTTATAAACATCTAAAAAAGCAGGATGGGTTTGGAGATATTTTTGAACTTGGGGGTTAGAATAATTTTCTTTTAGAGATAATTTAGCATCAATTAGTTTAGTAAATTGGTCGATTTCAGCGAGTGGTAAATTTAATAATTTAGCAACATCACGAATTACTTGTTTAGAAGCTAGGGTACCAAAGGTCATAATAGCTGCTACTTTATCGTGACCATATTTATCTTTGACATAATTAATTACTTCTTCACGTTTAGTGTAATCAAAATCAACATCAATATCAGGCATTGTAACACGTTCAGGATTTAAAAATCGCTCGAATAATAAGTTATATTTGATGGGGTCAACCTCAGAAATACCAATAACATAACTAACTAGTGAACCAGCGGCACTACCTCTTGGCCAAGCAAGAATATCGTGAGTTTTAGCATATTTCACATAGTCATAAACAATTAGGAAGTAATCGACAAAACCCATTTCAGTGATAACTTTTAATTCGTATTCTAAACGTTTTTTATATATTTCTGGGATATTACCATTACATCTTTTGAATAAACCTTTACGAGCGAGATTGGTTAGATATTCTTCGGAATTTGGCACATCATATTGGGGAATATATCTTTTATTAAGGGGAATGGTAACATTTAAAAGATTAGCAACTTGGATAGTGGTTTCTTCGTCTTCTTTCGTTTCGGGTGGACACAAATAATGGAAATTGGGAGTCAAACCTACTTCGTCAACGGTTTTTCCTTCTTTAATTAAAGGAAGATACGATAAGTATTGGCTATCTTCTTCGTTTAAAGCACAAGCGATATTTAAATAAACTATTTTATTGGTGATTATTAGTGCATTGTTTTTTTCATATTCGCTACTATAACCAATATATAAATCTTGAAAAATAGAAGATAATTCTTGATATAATTCATTACTATTATAAGGAATAATACAAAGCAATTCGTAATTATTAAGTATTAAATCACTAATGGTTAGTTCACGTTCTTGTTTTAGGGTATTAATTTTAAGTAAGGTTAAGTAACCGGGATAATTTTTGGCGTAAAGATAGATATTTTGATTATTGATAGTAATTTCAAGACCAATAATGGGTTTAAGATGATTAGATAAACAAAGAGTATAAAATTCCATAACATAGAATAAGTTTTCATCAACGATAGCTAAGGTGGTAAGATTATGGTCTTTGGCGTAAGCGATTAGAGATTTAATTTTAATTAAGCTTTGAAGTAAAGAATAATCAGTTTTTATTCCTAACGGAACATACATAAGACCACCACCCATCTATTCAATTATATCATAATATTAGCTATTAAAATAGTTTGACTTATCATATAATTTATAGTAAAATCTTTAGTTGAGAACGAATTAAAAGAGGAGGTACATTATGGCTACAAAAGCAACCAATAAAAAACCTTTATTTGGAAATAGAAGAAGTCATGCGTTAAATGCTACGAAGCATGCACAAAAACCAAATCTTCAAAAGAAAACGATTAATGGTAAACAAGTAATAATTAGTGCAAGAGAAGCAAAAGTTAATAAAAAAGAAAAATAACGAGGTGAACTCGTTTTTTTAATGTTTTAAAATATTAATTTGGGTATTATAATCATCTTTTTGGTAGATAAAGGAACCACTAATTACTAAATCGACATAGGGTTTGACTAATTGAATAGTGTTAGCATTAATTCCGCCATCGACAGCAATTCGGAAATGATAGAATTCTTTTAGAGAAGATAATTCGGCTAGTTTTTTAACGGTATCTTCGATAAAGCTTTGGCCGCCTTTACCAGGAATGACACTCATTACTAAAACTAAATCTACTTGGTTAAGTAAGGGAATAATGGATGTTACACTAGTACTGGGATTAATAGCTACCCCAACTTTTTTGCCTAGAGATTTAATTGTCGCAATTTCTTTACTTACTGTAGGAATTTCGGAATGAATCGTAATAGTTTCAGTATGTAATTTAGTTAAGACAGGATAATACTGGCTTGGTTCTTGACACATCAAATGAACATCTAATGGTTTAGTAGTATCATTAAGAATCGGTGGTAAATCAGCAGGTTGGTAATTTTGGTTAGGAACAAAGATACCATCCATAATATCAACGTGGATATAATCAGCAGTTGAATTATCTATTTTTTTAATACCTTCCGCTAAATTAGGAATTCCTAAAAAGGATACAGCTACTTGCATGGTTTCACTTCCTTTAAAAATTTAAGATAATTGGTATAACGACTTGGTAAGATTTCACCTTTGGCGACGGCGTCTTTAATGGCACATTTTTTTTCGTTAGTGTGTTGGCAATTATGAAATTCACATTGATAATTATTAAATTCTGGGAAGCTAGATTTTATTTCTTCTTTAGTAAAGTTGGAGAGTTCTAAGGATGAAAAGCCAGGAGTATCAGCAATTAAGGACTTCCCTACTTGGTATAATTCTACGTGTCTAGTTGTGTGCTTGCCGCGGCCTAAGGCGGTAGATATCTCGCCAGTAGCAATAGTTAGATGGCGGTCAAGTTTATTTAGTAAGCTACTTTTACCAGCGCCGGTTTGGCCAGTTAAAACGACCGTTTTATTTTTGAGCAATTTTTTTAGATGATAGCGGTGCCGATTAGTAGTAGTTTTAATACCAAGGTGTTCATAATATTGACGAAGTTTTTGGATATTTTTTAATTCTTCTTTAGTTAGTAAATCTAATTTGGTAAAACAAATAATAGGTTCAATATGATTTAAAAGAATATTACATAGTAATTTATCTAAAAGATTTAAAGATAAGTCTGGTTCTTTACAACTAGTAATTACTAATGCAACATCAATGTTAGCGATTGGGGGACGAGATAATTCATTACGTCTTTCATAAATATCAATAATATAGTTATTTTCGATATCTACTTCGCATTCATCACCAACTAAAGGAGTAAGTTTAGCATTTCTAAACTTACCCCGAGCGTGACAGTCAACTATGTCATTAGAAGTAGCAACTGTATAAAGATTACTAATTATTCTGATAATTTTCCCATGTTCTAACATAAACCAGTTACTCCACAAAGTTCTTCGTCGCCACCTTCGGTTTCTGGGGCTTTAGCTATAGTAATTTTAATAGTACCAC
>CANQIR010000049.1 GCA_947624095.1 uncultured Bacilli bacterium | reverse complement strand
ATTATTATCAATATAAGCTAAATCAAATCTTCTAGGTAATAAGAAATCTAATTGACAAGTTGATAAAGTTACTTCTGGTCCAACTGCCGGTTTAACTTCTACATCTAGTTTTGGTCCATAGAACGCTGCTTCCCCAATAGCTTCAAAATATTCCACTCCTAAATCATTTAAAACTTCTCTTAACTTAGCTTCTGCTTCATTCCACATTTGATCATCATCAAAATATTTTTCTTTATCTTCTGGATCTCTAAGTGATAAACGGAACTTATAATCTTTAATACCAAAATCTTTATAAGTATCCAGAATTAAACTAACAACTTTTTTAAACTCTTCTCCAATTTGCTCCGGTGTTACAAAAAGGTGAGCATCATTTTGACACATACAACGAACTCGCTCTAATCCCTTAACTGCTCCACTAGCTTCATATCTAAAATCCGTCGCAAATTCCCCAATTCTTACTGGTAAATCACGATATGAATGCAATTTATTTTTATATACTAACATATGATGTGGACAATTCATAGGTCTTAAAACAAATTCCTCATCATCCACTTTCATCATTGGAAACATATTTTCTTGATAATGATCCCAATGTCCTGAAGTCTTATACAAATTTACTGTTCCCACACAAGGCGTATATACGTGTTGATAACCCATTTGTTGTTCCTTTTCATAGATATAATTTTCTAATTGCTTACGAATTAAAGCTCCATTAGGAAGCCATAAAGGCATTCCTGCTCCTACTAATTCATGAGTCATAAATAATTCTTGATCTTTACCAATTTTACGATGATCTCTAGCTTTAGCTTCTTCTAATTCTTTAAGATAAGCATCTAAATCTTCTTGACTCTCCATACATACTCCATATATTCTTTGGAGCATCTTATTTTTGGCATCCCCCTTCCAATAAGCCCCACTAAATTTAAGTAATTTAAAATATTTAAGTTCTTTCGTTGTTTCCACGTGCGGTCCTCGACATAAATCAGTAAAATCTCCTTGTGTATAACAACTAATAGTTACTTCATTTTCATCCATTCTACTAATTAAATCTATTTTATATGGATCATCCTTAAATCTTTCTAAAGCTTCCTCTTTCGTAAGTTCGTGTCTAACAATTCTTTTACCATCCTTAGCACACTTTTTCATTTCTCTTTCAATTTTTTCTAAATCTTCTAAAGTTAAGGTAATATCTCCCAAATCAATATCGTAATAGAACCCATCTTCAATAACTGGTCCTACCCAAAATTTTGCTTGTGGATATAAATGCTTAACTGCTTGTGCCATTAAATGGGCACAACTATGATTCATTACACTTAATTTTTCATTTTCTTTAATATTTACCATAATATAACCTACTTTCTAATCTTAATTTCCTTTCATAAGTTTTAATATCCCCATTATCTAAAGCCATCTTCGCTTCCAGCCCAGCTGCTAATTCCATATCTTCTTCTAAACTTTTTAGTCTTTCATCAATTTCATTTTTAGCAAGTCGTCTAACTTCTTCAACATCAGCATTTACTGATAACATCCATAAATATTGTTCATCAATAACTTCCACTAATTTCTTAATCAATAACTGGCTTACCACTTTTACATGCACAATTCTAACAGCTAACGTATTACCAAGCATTCTTCTTTTAAATCCTTTACTACTTACAAAATCGTGCATCAACTTCGGTAATGGCATTTCCATTTTCATTAGTTTATCCATTACTACTAACTCTGCATCTTCCATAAATTCATCATCTTGTTTTTGCTCTACTAAATGGAATATTGCTTCTACCGGAAAATCTCCTAACTTTGGTTTTTTCATAAAAAAATGACCCCCAATACTATTATTGTATTAGGAGTCATTAAGACGGTACCATCCTTTATTTCACTTAATTTATCTGTTTAACGACCAGTACCGGAATTGATTAGATTCTCTAGAAGGTAGTAATTAATAAACTATTTATTTGTTTTCACCAACCACAAATTCTCTTAAAAAATACCTTTTATTAATCTCGTCCTTCATCAACGATTTACTAAATTATAATTCTATTTTTCTTTGATTGCAAGACCTAATTCATCAAGCTGTTCTTTTATAACTGGACTAGGACATTCACTCATTAAGTCTGTAGCACTAGCTGTTTTCGGAAATGCTATCACATCACGAATATTTTCCGTACCTGCTAATAACATTGTAAGTCTATCTAATCCTAGCGCAAATCCCCCATGTGGTGGACATCCATATTTTAAAGCTTCAACAAAGAAACCAAATTTATTTTGAATATCTTCTTCTGTTAACTCTAAAGCTTCAAACATTGTCTTTTGAACATCCCCATTATGAATACGAATTGATCCACCACCTGCTTCATAACCATTGATAACTATATCATAAGCTTTACTAAGTACATTCGCTTTATCCGTCAATAACTTATCAACATCTTCATCTTTTGGACTAGTAAATGGATGATGACAAGCCATAAATCTTTGTTCTTCATCGCTCCATTCAAAAGCTGGAAAATCAACTACCCATAATAACTTATATTCATCTTTATTAATTAAGTCAAGTTGTTTTGCCAAATGACAACGTAATGCTCCAAGTGATACTTTAACAATACTATAATCGCCACTAACTATTAATACTAAATCATTATCTTGAATATCTAAGTTTTCTTTAATTGACTTAATCTCTTCCTCACTAACTACCTTAGCTATTGAGCCAGTTACTTCCTCATTAAATTTTAAATAAGCAAGTCCCGAAGCCTTATAAGTCTTAATATAATCCGTAAGTTTATCTAAATCTTTTCTAGAAAACTTATCAGCAGCATTCTTAACTACAATTGCGTTAATGATTCCCTTACTATCTAAGACATTCTTAAATACGCTAAACTCTGTATTTTTAAATACTTCAGTTAAATCATTAATTTCCATTCCAAATCTTAAATCCGGTTTATCACTACCATACTTATCCATAGCATCTTTATACTTCATTCTCATTAAAGGCAACTTAATATCGATACCTTTAACTTCTTTAAAAATACTAGCTACTAAATTTTCACCTAATGTCATAATTTCATCTTCATCGACAAATGAACACTCTACATCGATCTGTGTAAATTCTGGTTGTCTATCCGCTCTTAAATCTTCATCTCTAAAACACTTAGCAATTTGATAATATCTTTCAAAACCAGCTACCATTAATAATTGTTTAAATATTTGTGGTGATTGTGGTAACGCATAGAAATTACCTTTATTAACTCTTGAAGGTACTAAATAGTCTCTTGCTCCTTCTGGCGTTGATTTACAAAGTATAGGTGTTTCTACTTCTAAGAAATCTAAATTATTCAAAAATTTTCTTGTCGCAAAAGTAATCTTATTTCTTAAAACAAAATTATTTTGTAAACTACTTCTTCTTAAATCTAAATAACGATATTTAAGTCTTGTATCTTCTAAAGCATTAACATCATCACTAATCATAAAAGGTATCTCTTTAGATCGATTAATTAATTCTAGATAGCTTACCTCTACCTCGATACTCCCAGTCTCTAGTTTTTCATTCTTACTTTCTCTTTCGACAATCTTCCCTGTTACTTTGATAACATATTCATTTCTTAATTCACTAGCTACACTATAGTATTCTGATTCTGGTCTTACTACTACCTGCATAATACCAGATCTATTTCTTAAATCAATAAAGATAAGTCCCCCAAGATTTCTTACTTTACTAACCCAACCAGTTAGTGTAACTTCTTCACCCACATTTTCTATTCCATAATGTTTAAACTTTTCCATAATATACATCACCTTTCATTAAAAAAACAGTTAACTTCCCAAAGGGACGAATAACTGTTAAATCCGCGGTACCACCCAATTTATTATCTATATGATAATCACTTACTAGTTAACGGTTTTACCCGACTTATCCTACTTAATTTCAAATAAGTAACTCCAGGATGTCTTTCATTTTATTAAAATGTTAATTTTCACCAATCATTAACTCTCTTAAAATTTAATAAAATTACTCTTTCCCTTCCTCGTTGATAAACATATTATACTTTTATCTTTATAATTTGTCAAAGTAAATATTCAACCAGCCAAGCTAATAATTAAAAAGAAAATCACCTAACTCATTACAACTTGATTTAGGTGATTTAGCCAAAAATTTTTGCGGCAACATCCAACCAGCGAAAATCGAATGTTCCTTTTTATTTTATGAAGTTTCCTTCAATAAATACATTCTAACATATAATTTTCATTTTGCAAACTATTGATTTGCTCAAAGTGGAATGCTATAATATCTATTGGATATACAAAAGTTAATCAGGTGTTCCTCCAAATCTAAAATGGAGGTGATTACTAGTGTCAAAAAGAGAACAATCTCTTCATAATATCATTAAAATCCTCCTTGGCATTTTATTGATTACACTCTTAAAATAGCAAAAACACCTGATATCAGAACCATCTGATTCAGGTGAAACCAAATCCGGAACACTTGATAACCAAGTATATCCTTTTTATTTTATGAAGTTTCCTTCAATAAATACATTCTAGCATAAATTTCCCATTTTGTAAATTTTTAATTGCTTCGTTTATTCTCTCCAAGTAATTGCATTTCTGTACTTAGACATTTAATTCTTTCAATTATTCTTCTAGCTTTTATTTCGTCTACTTCGTATCTAGAACCGGCTAAATTAACTTCCAATTCTTTTAAACTTAAATTGCTTGTAAAAAAAGTAGTCTTATTATTATTCATTCGATATTGCAAAATAGTTCCTAATATCTCATCCCTACTCCATTCAGTTACTTTCTCTGCCCCAATATCATCTAGTAGTAAAAAATCAACATCCATTAAATATTCCATCTTTCCCCCAAAATCATCAAAATCACTTTTTAAATCTCTAAGTAATTCCGGATAATAAACTATCTCACAACGTTTTCTTCTTTTTTCTAATTCACTAAATAAAGCTGTAATCAAAAAAGTTTTTCCACACCCAAAATTACCATATAAATATAATCCTTTGACTTTTTCATTCTTTTCTAATTTAGTTAAAAGTTCCTTAAAATACTTAATAACAGGTGCTCTTCTTTTATCATCAATTTGAATATCTTGCATTGTAATCTTTTTCGCCTTTTGCTTTTCTATTGCTTTTCGATACTTACAAGGTGAAAATCTAAAATATAACCTTTCATCAGCTAACTCTGGATAATCTACGTATCCTTCCTGTTGATTCTTACAAAAAGGCAATCCCTTACATCCCTTGCAATTATTTAATTCTAAAACCGTATTTTCTAATTTAGAAGTATACTTCATTCCAATCTCTTCACTAACACCTAATTCTTTTACTAATTTTAGAAAATCATTATCTTTACAAGCATCCCTATAACTTTTCTTTAAATCAAGCATATCAAAATCCATTTTAACTTTTTCCATGATCTCATCCCAATTCTTTTAAAAATTCTTCTAATTCCTTACTTTCTTCTTCATTTAATTCTTCTTTAGTAATTGTTTCATCAAACCATACTGGTTTCTCTTTACTTACTTTAACACTAGGAACTTTTTTATTAATCTTCTTTTGCTCTTTTTGAATACTCTCTAAAGCATCTAAAGCTGTTTCTACCCCATTACGTTTTAACTGTGATGCAATAGCTTCCATATAATTTCGATCCAATCGATTATTATTTTTCTTTAATACATAATCCACAACTACATTAACAACTGCTGGTTTAAGTCCTATCTCAGTAATTAAATACTCTACTAACTTAAGATCCCTACTAGTTGGTGCACTCCCTTTATTCTTACTTCTTAGAAAATCATATGGACTCGTATTTTCAAATACATAAATAATCTTCGCTTTATTTGAAGTATCTCCCATTGGACTTTTTAAATACTCTGGTTGACTACGATATACTAAGGTTGGCAACTTACCATTATTATATTGATAATATTTTCTAACATTCTTCTTTAATTCTTCACTATTAACTTTACCATCATCAATAACTAATCTTAATATTTCCGCCATCTTTAAAGTATCAATATTATAAACAAAAGCTAAATTATTAATTAAATCCCTAACTCTTTTATTAAAAGTTCTCTCATTAATTAATCCTCTTGGCATTAACCCAATCAAAGTATCAAAATTAACTACTTCACTTATATTAATCCCAACGCTTTCTCTCGTCTTAATATCCACTTTTTCTGGTTCAGTACTACTCTTAAATACCATATTCATCATTTTCGTAATATCTTCATAACCATTTAAGTCTATACTTAATTTCTCATACTTCTTTTTTAAAATATCATACTCATACTTACCCATATTATTATATAAAACTACATTAAGTACTGGATGATTAAAGAATTCACTAGCAGTCAAAGGACTATATAACAAATACGCATATTTATTTACATCTCCATTGCTACATAAATAGCTTTTTAATAATCCTACTCCCTCTAAAGTTTCTCTAGCTTTCTTAATCGTCTCTAAATCGGTTTTCAAAACACTCATTAAATGATGATGCGTTAAATCGATACTCATAACTTGTAACTTATCTAAATCACTCCATAAAGATAAATAAAGTGCAACTGGTAAAGCTCCTATAATCGGCATATACAAAGTAATTAATATATCTTTATCTTTTTCTGTTAACACTGTTTTATTAACTACAGTATATATATCAGCTGGTAATAAATTAATTACTTTCATCTTACTTCACCACCTATAAATATTATAAATTACTTCTAATTTTACTACAAGAAAAAAGTATGTTTCTGTTCTATCTTATCTCAATAGAACCTAAAACACACTTACTATTAATATTGACAACAACATTGCCTTTACCTTTTTTAATTTTACCACTTTCCGTACTCCCTAAAATATTTTTACAATTTAATTTGATATCCACATCACTAGGCATTATTAAGGTAATAGATCCACATACACAACTTAAATTAATTTCATTGCTTTTATTAAATTTAACATCCCTTAAATCTAATTCTACAATACCTAAAAAAGCTATTACTTTTCCATCATTATATTTAATATTTCCAAACTTATCATCAATACTTCCTAAAATACTTGTATATAATTGACTATAACTATTCTTAACTTTCTTTCTTTTATTCTTCCATAGGATTAAATAAGCAATATAAATACCTACAAATATTACAAAGAGTGCAAATAATATTACAAATGCTTTATTAACACTTATTTTTCTTAACATTACTAGTAATAAAACTATCCCTATTCCTAAAATATATCCATAAGATAATGTACTTTCTTTACAACCTATCCCAAGTATTGCAAATACCATTATAAAGATTGTCCACCACCCGTTAAAGAATTTTCCTACGCTATAAAGTCCAATTACATCTCCTAATAATACTAATCCTAAGCTAATTAACAATAAAGATAACCCAATATTAAATATTTTTTCCTTCATAATACCACTCCAATTAGAGAAATATTATAACACAAATTAGCAAAATGTCTAATTAAATATCAGCTAATAGTTAAAACAACACAAATGTTATAGCGTCATAATTTGACTTAATGGTAGTTTGGTTATTCGAGCGATAAGCGATTTGTCCATTTTTTCTTTTAGCATAGCTTTGGCAATTTCTTTTTGTTTACGTGCTTCGCCTTCTGCTTTACCTTTGGCATGACCAATGGCTTCGCCTTTTTCTAAACCGATGGCTTCGCCTTCAGCGCGACCCTCATCTAAACCTTTTTTACGGCCATAATTCTCAGCTGCATCAAGTGCGGTATTTATTCGCATCTTTTCTTCGTG
>CANQIR010000048.1 GCA_947624095.1 uncultured Bacilli bacterium | reverse complement strand
ATTGAAGCAAAGACAGCATCATATCTTAATGGATAGAACTTTTTTTCTTCTTGGATAATTCTCACCTCCATTCTAGAAATATTAGAGGAATTTCTCCCTCTACTACTTTTATTATAAAAAACTTTCCAATTTCCTCTAATTTTTTGCAAATTTCTTTAAAAAACTTAAAAAGTTGACACTTTTGTGTCAACTTTTTAATTATTTTTGTTAATTCTTTACAATATTTCATAAAGGCTTACTACATTACTTATCCTACTTTAATAACAATGTAGCTGAACCTACAGCTGGCTCTTCCGATGCCTTCTTTTTCAATTCTTCTCCTATTTTTTTAATATCAAGCGGTTCAATATCCGTAAAATCATCCTCGAAAACATTTCCTACCATCTTACCGCGAGCCTTCAGTAATATGTCTATAATATCATACAATAAATTAGTATTATTTATTACAACTCGTCTTTGCCCTAATCCTTCTTCAATATCCCCTATTCTTAAACAATGCCCACTAGTTAAACAAGTATCTACTGCTTTATTAAATCTAGCAATAATAGCTTTAATATAAGTATAAACACTTGGTACATCAAATCCTAAAGTTTGCATATGAAAACTATAACGGAAATAATCATCTATCTCCAAGCTCAAGAACTTTATATAAGATAATAATGCCGCTTCCTCTTCGTTAAGTTCTTTCTCATTCAAATAAACACTCTTTGAATGCCCGTGATTTAAGGCTCTAATCTCTGCTTTACTATTCACATCTAAGAAATCCTTTAAAGTAAAATCTTCAAAAGGCTCCCCAAAATTACCACCATTACTCGTTTCCGCTTTCAAAGTACAATAACGATCATACCTTGTTTCTACAAACTTTCTTTTTAAATCCTCATCTAATAACCAATCACAAATCTCTATACAAAAAGTATTATAATTCTTATCAAGTAATACATACACATTACTATTTGGTTGATGTAATATAATTACTTCATCACCATTATCCATTATAAACAAATCAAAATTTGCCCAATCCAAGCCATAACTTACACACTTATCTCTAAATGTCATATCATTTAAAATATCATTTTTTGTCATCAATAAAACCTCCATTGCTTTCTATTATATCACCATCAGCCCATCTCCCATTTATTTTATCACTATCTTTACAAATCGTTTACAAAATAAAAGCGTACCATTCCGAGTACACCTCCATTATTTATTTTATTTTCTAATATAATGTCTGCCGCATCTTCTTTAACGCCACTAAAAATTCTTCCTCTTTAGCATAATTAAACGCTTCATTAGTCTGTAAATTATCTTTAAATGAAGTACTAGCTAACTTTGGCATTTCCATATCTGGGGTATTTAAATTCTCTAAATCCACTTTTTTTACCATCACACCATCATTATCTTGTTCTTCCTCATAATTTAATTTAACCTTCCCTGTATTACTAATTAACTCATCATAACTAATAATTGCTCTTTCCTCTTGTTCCTCTTCATACGGTGTTAAATTAATATTCGGCGGTGTTATCCCTTCTAACTCCTTACTAAGTAAATTTAAATCTAACTCATTATCTTTCTTATCTTCCAAGACTATATTATTATCTAAACTAGCCATTTCCCTTTTATTATCACTAAACTCACTATTTTCCCAATCTTCTTCATCTATTCGCATTATATATATCATTATTACTATCAAAACTATTAAAAATATCATTGCAGCTATAAATACTATATCTAATAAACTTAATGATTTAATAAAACCAAGCAAACCAGCGTATAAATTCTTCATAGTCCTTCACCACAATAATATTGTATCACAGCTCATTCAAAAAATAATAATTAAATATCCTATTGACAATTAATTTAACAAAAAAACTAACCCTACGATTAGTTTAAAACATATGGATCGTCTTTAGTTCCCGTCCCCTTAACATTTACATTAGCATTAATTTCAATAACTGGTCTTAAACTTCCCTTATCCTTGATTGATTGATAATTAATTTTACCATTACTCATCATAACTACCATATTAATCACCCCATTAGTTTCACTATAAGAATAAGGTGTATAAGTAAATGTATTATTTACAATATTTTCATTATATAAATAATTACTCTCGTTGTCACTCTTACTATTAAGACCTGCTAAAGCTAATTCATCTGCACTAATAAGACCAATCTTACTAACTGTAGCTACTCCACTACGATTAAATACCGGCTTATTATTACCATCAAATATCCTATCTAAAACACTATATTTGACTAATCCATTTACATTTCCACTACTACTATAAGCCACATCAGTATTATATTTTACTTCATCAATAATATCATCATAACTACTAAGATTTGCATTATACCAATCCGTCAAATCTTTATATCCAGTAGCATTACTTAAAGTCATTGCTTCACTAGCGCTATTATAAGTTTCTGAATCATTATAAGGTTTAATTAAATCTGCTAAATCTTCATCAAGTATTAATTTTACATTATTGTCACCCGTAATTCTTACAATCCGCCAGTTATAAGCTGCAAAACTAACATAGTTATTCGTTACATTACCTTTAAAATAATATGTATCTTTTGCATCCTCAATCCCTTTAATTAACCCACTTTCACTATCTTCCCCTTTAACATCATTATTCTTTTTTATTAATATTGCAAAAGGATTCTCTACCACTGCTCGATCATTAACACTTATATAAATCTTAGCGCTTAAAATTTCTCCCTTATCTAGAGTATCCCCTGTAATTTTTAAAGTATATCTTTGTGTATCATGCGGAGCTATTTTTACCGATTTAGCTATCTCTTCATCATCCACTGGAAATTCCTTATCTTTTAAATTAAAGCCTTCATTTGTTGAACTAAATTCTACTCTTATTTCTTTTCCATTAGTATTATTTATTATATTTATTAAACTTAAATCATAATACACATCATTATCTGTTACATTGCTTACAGAAAATTCCTTAATATATTCTCCTTTTTCATAAGAAATCTCATCTCCCGTCAAGAAATTAACACTCAAATCATCCAATGCTAAAACAATTGATTTATCACCAAATATATTTCCTATAGTATTAATAAATTCTCGGTAATTAAAACATATATATATTGAAAAAGTTAATAATAATAAAATAATACTTAAAATCATTTTATATTTAAACTTCATTTGCACCATTCCTCATACTAATAAGTATACCAATCAACTAAGCAATTTGTCAAATAAATCAAGTCCTTACCAAAAAACGCCAAAACTTATGCTATAATTAGAAAAGAAGGGAAAAATAATAGAAAGGAATGATTTTATATGAAAGATGAATTAATTAGCAAAAGCAAAAATATTGTTAAAAAAATCTTAAAAATCAATCATCAAGTTAGTACTGGCACCTTCGATGAAAATAACTTTTCTCCCAGTTTATCTAATTTAACTAAGAATAATCCCGATTTATTATCTACTCGTGTTAGTATTGGCCATCGTAAAGATAATAAACCTTTTTATCCTGAAGTAGCTAAATTAGGTGAAGCTTATAATTTCTTTAGAGGCGAAGTTTTACAATATGGTAAAGAAGACATCCCCGAAATATCTGAATATGATGGCTTACATAGTGGCACCCCAATGAAAACCCCTCCTTTCCCAGGTTGTATTAATAAAATTAAACATATCGACCGGGATAAAACTCTTTACTGGTACCCAGCTACTGCTGGTTCCAAATTCGCTCGTCAAAAATTTGTCGACTATCTTCACCGTGAAGGTTTCACCTTGGAAAAAGCTCCCGGTTATGATGGTTTATCAACTAATAATATAGTATTTACTTGCTCCACTACCCACGCTTATTCCCTTATCTTAAATTTAATTGCTCGCCCCGAAGATATTATTTTAGTAACTGGTCCCAATTATGGCTTATTTGCTATCGAGCCTGAAAGAATGAATGCCAGAGTTGAAGTTCTCGATTTAAAAGAAGAAGATAATTTCTTTGTTAATCCCACTTCCCTAGCTAACAGAATTGATGAATTAAATGAAGAATTAAAATCAACTTGGTCTGGTAAATTAACTTATCAACCAAAAGTAGTTGCTTTCTTAAATATGAATCCTCATAATCCAATTGGTAATGTAATGACCAAAAATGAAATGAATATTATTACTGGTATTGGTGATGTCTGTCTAGCAAAAGGTGTTTTTGTAATTGATGACTTAATTTATCGTGACTTAACATTCGATCAAGATAATCTAGCCTTCCCTATGGCTTCTATTCCTAAATACTTCAATAATACTATTAGTATGTTTGGTATATCTAAAGCCTATGGCTTAGCTAGTTTCCGTGCTGGTGTTATCGTTGCACCTATTCCTATCTGTCGTGGAATATCTAATCTAATCTTCCAAGCTATGGACTCTGTATCAGTTCTTCAAGTTAAAGCCCTAGAAGGCGCTTTCAATGGTACTGATAAAAGATATAAAGAAACTAAAAAATATTTCACCCCCATAATTAAAGAATATCAATATCGTTATGAATTATTAAAATGTTTAGTTGAAGGTATCAATTCAATTACTGATAATACTATTAAAACTAAAATTAAAAGAGATATTGCTTATTATGAAAAAGACCCAAGTATTCAAAAAATTCTTCTAGAAGGTATTCCTTTAGTTACTTTAAGGAAAAATACTGTCCCTACTTCTGGTTTCTTTGCTATTCTTGATTTAACTAATTTACGTGGTAAAAAATATGCTAATAATACTATCAATACTGAATATGACTTATTAAAATATTTCTATATCGAAGGTAAAATATTATATTTAATGGGTAGTAATATTTCTTGGCCTTATGATAATGAAATGGTTGCTCGTATTAACTTTGGTTTAGAAAAAAAAGCTCTTATTAATAATTTTAAAATCATCAATCTTGCCGTTAGGAAATTAAAATAATGTCTAAAATACTCTATAATCTAAAATTAAAATATATCGCTTTTTCTAACCAAATATATCTTTATACCCATAAATTTAATCAAGAATTAACAATCCTTTCTTGTAACAAATGGCAAAACAAAGTTAAAGAAGATTTAATTCTCCAAAAATATTTACTAAAAAATGGTATTAAGACAACTATCATTTCTTGGGAAAAATCAAAACCATCTACTAAATATACTCTTATTCGTTCGATATGGGGCTACCAAGATAAAATAAATGCATTTAATAATTATTTACTATCTATCAAAAATAATACTAATCTAATTAATAGTTATGAAATAATAACTTCTAATATTGATAAACAAAAAGAATTTAATATCTTATCTAAATATCAAATCCCCCATATTAATACTACTTTTTATAATGATTTATCATCTCTTAAACCCAATCTAAAAAATAACCTCGTAGTTAAACCAATCATTTCTGCTAGTGGTAACCATACTTATTTAATTAAAGATAATCAAGAATCTATATTAAATGATTTATCATCTCTTAAATGTGGTTTTATGTTACAAGAATTTATTCCTGAAATTAAAAATGGTGAATATTCTATTATTGTCTTTGGTAATCAAATATCTCATGCAGTTATTCGTTACCCAGGAATATTAAGTACAGCTAAAAAAACAGAATATATTCCCCTAGATCAATTAGATAAACAACTAATTAATTTAGTAAATCAAATTATTAAAATCCCTGAATTTCAAGATAACACCTATATACGTATAGATACCGTAAAAACTAATAATCAATACTTAGTAATGGAAATTGAACTTACAGAACCTCAACTTTTTCTTGAATGGATCCCTAATCCTCCCCTCAAAAAAGAAGCTTATCAAAAATTTATCAATATTATTCAAAATAAAATAAAGCCTCAGCAATAATGTGGCTTTATTTTTATCATAAACTAAAATTTTTAATTACATACTACGCATAATATATCTTCTAATCTTCTTGACACTACCATACTTAAAAGTATTTAAATAATTACTTATACAAGAAAAATAATGTTCTAAAGAAACATATCCATTATCATATAAATAATTAACTTCCCTAACTTTTTTCTTTACTTTTCGATAAGTTTCTTGTCTAACTACTGTAACTGTTTTCTTATTTATTACTCTAAATCTATACCCTAAAAAAACAAATCCCTCTTTTATATTTGTAACATTTGTCTTTTTCCGATTAACTTTCAACTTATAATCCTTATCTAATTTATCTATTATTAATTTCATACATTTCTTTAAATATTCTTTATCATAATGCATAATAATAAAATCATCCATATATCTTACATAATACTTTAAATGTAAATCGTGAACAATATAATGATCTAAACCATTTAAATAAAAAATTGATAAAAATTGACTAGTCATATTTCCTATCGGTAACCCCTTACCATATTTATATATTGGAATATCCTCACTAGGTTTAATACTATTAATTCTCTCATTAATATAAGGCATATCAGAACTATCAATAATATTACACATTAAATTATATTCCCTATCAGTTAAATCCTTAATTAACATCTTTTTAAGTATTTCATGATCAATATTATAAAAATACTTACTTATATCAATTTTTAAAATATAAAAAGTATCATACTTTTTATTCTTCTCAATAAACTTCTTAATTAATCTAAGTCCATAATCAGTACCCATATTTTTCCTAGTAGCTACATTTCGCATATCTAAATACTTCTCTAATTTAGGTATTAAAGCATACCTAGTAATAAAATGATTAATAATCTTATCAATCATATCTAAAGACATAATAACTCTTGGTTTAGGTTCCTTAATCATAAATATATTATATTTTCTAATCCTATAGTTTTCATCATTAAGTAATCTAATAATTGTATTAATATTTCTCATCTTATGTCTTTCAAAATTATATATTCTTCTTTTATTTCTTACATTCTTACTAATTTCTTTCTCATATAATTCCATTATACAAGCTACATTAATATGTTCATCCATTCTTTATCCACCCATATATCATCTTTGTAATTACTAATAAATCATTAGACTTATTTAAACACTGTTTTTCACTAATAAAATGTAATTTAAAAGATCTTTCTAGGTAAAAATCTAACATACTTAACTTACTAACTATTTTCTTTTGAATATCCATCTTCATATTAATATCATCTAATTGATTGGCATAATAAATTAACTCTAATATCTCATATGAGCATTTATACATATTATCCTTCATTATTAATTCTTTTTTAGGATAATTATCTAAAAAAGAATCTAATGACATTATAAACTTCTTCATATTATTAACTAATCGAAAATTATTATTGTTCATCTACTAATTCTTTCAAATATTCTAATACTTTATACAATTTATCTTCTGGTAAATTTTCTATTTTTTCATTAATTTCTTTAACAATATTCATTAGCGATAACTTACTTTTACTTTTAGCTAAATATAAATCATAATTATTTAAATTCTTAAAATCTTTCTTTATTTCTTCCGTATCTACTACTATATAATTAATTTTTCTCTCTTCCAAAGTATTTATTACTTTATTATAAGAATTAACTGGAAAACCACATCTTCCATTAATTACTCGATAACCTAATAAATAACTTAGTATTTGAGCATCATCATCAAATATATTATAAAATAAACCCATCTTTCTAATAACTAAATAATTATTACTTTTCTTCATAACTAATCCCCCAATCAATAATAATTTATACAGTCTCTAGGTATCTACGTATAGACCACCATCTGTATACTATCTTTAGGAAAAAAATCCTAGGATAAGTAATGTCCTTTATCATTCTCATTCTAAGCCTTAACTACAGAA
>CANQIR010000047.1 GCA_947624095.1 uncultured Bacilli bacterium | reverse complement strand
GTCTTACGGCCGATGCTGATACAAGTTCTATCAACTTAGCTAGTACCTTAGTTGATGGTATGATGCTTGTGATTCCCAAAATTGCTGAAGAACCTGAACAAAATGTGTCTCAACCTCAAGCACCAGTCACTCAAAACAATAAAGTCTCCCTTAATAATGCCACGCTTGAACAACTAATGACCTTACCAGGCATTGGACAGAGTAAAGCTGAAAAAATCATTGCTTACCGCAATACCTATGGTCTTTTTAAAAGCATTAGTGAAATTCAAAACGTAAGTGGCATCGGCTCCGCAACCTATGAAAAACTTAAAGACTATCTCACCTTATAAAATAATCTTTACCATATTAGCCATTATCACCATAATCCGCCTTATTACTTATTATCAAAAACCCATTAAATTTACCAACTATTCTATCGATAGCAATCTATTACTTACTTCCTATAAAATTACCGATACAACTCTAATTCTCTATTTAAAAGGTGAAGAAAAATTTATTGCCTATTATTACTTAGATAATCAAAACTTACCTTTTGATTTACAAGTAGGTATGACTATTCATCTAACTGGTGAAGTATCCAATATTTCTGCCAATACTTTACCTAATACTTTCAATTATCAAAATTATCTTCGTAGTCAAAACATTACCAAACAAATTACTATCGCCACCCTAGAAATCACAGACCAAAAAATCCCCCCGCTATATCAACTTAAAAGTCGGATTCTAAAACCACCCACATCCAATACCAATATTTATATCAATGCTTTACTATTAGCTGATAATTCTAGTATTAGTGAAGATGTAAAAACTAGTTTTCAACTTAATGGAATATCACATTTATTAGCTATTTCTGGTATGCATATCACTTTACTATGTCAAATTCTTACTAAATTTCTTAAACGTCTACATATCAAGCGTCCCTTAATTCCCATTACCATCTTTCTTCTTGCTTATCTAATTCTTACTGATTTTGCTCCTTCCATTATCCGTGCCACCATCTTTTATCTCATATTACATTATTTAAAATTTCTCAATCTCAAGACTCACCAAGTCTTAAAAATATCTCTTCTTATCTGTCTTTGTCTATTTCCTTATTATCTAACTAATCTTAGCTTTCAATACAGTGCCACAACAGCTTTCTTCATCACTAAATTCCCTCTAAAAAATAAAAACTATTTATCAAATGCCTTATCTATCAGTCTCCTTGCTTTCTTAGCTAGTTTTCCCATCACTATCAATAATTTCTATCAAATTAACCTAATCTCTCCATTTCTCAATTTAATATTTGTTCCCCTAATAAGTCTTCTTATCTACCCAATAGTCCTTTTGGCTTATCTTCTACCTGTAATAGCTTACTTCCTCGACCCACTAATTTATCTATTTGAGCATTTATCTTTATTTTTTAGTCATTTCACTAATCTAATCATTAATGTCCCTAAATTCCCCAGCGTATGTCTAATTATCTATTACTTCATCTTAATTAAATCATCACATCTCAACTTCAAAGTATATATAAGTTTAATCTGTTTAATCATCTTCGTAAAATTTCTCCCTATATTTGATTATCATGGTTATATCTACTATTTAAATGTCGGGCAGGGGGATTCTGCACTCATAATCTCTCCCTTCCAAAAAGATATCATAATGATAGACACAGGCGGTCTGAATACCTATGATGGTAATGACAAACCTAATATTCGTCTAGCAAGTAACATCCAAACATTTTTAAAAAGTCTTGGTATCAACCATCTTGATCAATTAATTATTACCCATGGCGATAACGATCATCTAGGTACCGCTAGTTATCTAAAAGATTTGATTACGATAAAATCCTTATCCCTAAATCAAGGTAGCCTAAATGCTAGTGAAAATGCCTTAAGAAGAGCTATACCTATAGATTCTTACAAACCCCATAATTTAGCTATTCAGTTTCTCCCTCACCAAATTAGTACCAATGAAAATGATAATAGTACTGTTAATTTAATAACTATTTATCAGCAAAACTTCCTCTTTACCGGTGATATTTCCTCTAAAATTGAAGAAGAACTAATTAATACTTATTCTCTACCAAAGATAAGTATTCTTAAACTTGCTCATCACGGTTCCAACACCAGTAATAGTAGTCATTTTCTATCCGTCTTAAATCCTCAATATGCTATTATTAGTTCTGGTCTTAATAACATCTATCATCATCCTGCTAAAGAGACTATTGAAAATTTACGTAATCTTCATATTTCTTACTATAATACTGCCTACGATTATACTATAAAAGTTACTATATCCCCAAAATCATTCACCCTTTTACCTTCCGTAACATAAAATATAATATCGTTACTATAGTAACTTTAAATATAGAGAAAGACTTCGGTCTTTTTCCTTTTTTATAGTTACTTATTATAGTTCTTTATGTTATACTTTTATCAGGTGATAAAAATGTCGCAAAATAAGTCCAATACCTATCTTATTAGTTCTCCAACCATCAATCAATTAGCTGAAGAAATTACCAAAATTCTTGGTAATACGCCATATGAAACCATCCCTGGTACTATCGCCCCTCAAGATCTCTTTGAAGAACTATCATATTCCACTTTATTTTCCGTTAAAAGATATATCGTAGTTAAAGAAGTAGATTACTTTGGTACTAGTAAAGTAGCCAAAGAAGTTTTAGATCTCATCGAAAAATATCTTACCCAAGAAAATCCCGATATAACCCTTATCTTTACTACTAGTGCTTCGGTTGATGAAAGAAAAAAAATCACCAAGATTATTAAAAACAATGGTAATTTAATCAAATGTCCATCCCTAACTATTAAAGATACCTATCAAATAATTAAAAAACGTCTTATCAGTGCTAAATATAAAATTCAAGATGAAGCTCTCTATTATTTAATCAATAGTTGTAATAACGATTATGATTTAGTTATTAATGAATTAGCTAAAGTATACATTTATTATGGAAAACCTTGTGAAATTATGTTGGGCGACTTAAAAGAAATCATCGCCTCCCCCCTAGGAAATAATAATTTCAAACTCATAGATGCTATCATCAATCATAATCTTAAATTAGCTTTTAAAATTTATAACGATTTAAAAATTCAAAAAGTTGAACCAATTATTATCATTAACCTCTTAGCTAGAGAATATCGTTTAATGTATTTAGTAAAAACTCTAAGTCCTAATTTTTCTCAATTTGAAATAGCCAAGAAACTTTCCCTTCAAAATTGGCAAGT
This sequence comes from uncultured Bacilli bacterium, assembly GCA_947624095.1. GTDB lineage: Bacteria > Bacillota_I > Bacilli_A > RF39 > UBA660 > CALVJF01. The sequence goes on along the minus strand of CANQIR010000047.1, from coordinate 4,616 downwards.
TGCTAAATACCAAGATAATGCTTACCATTATAGCAATTTTGAACTAATCGACAATTTAAAAGAACTAGCTAATATCGATTACCAAATAAAAAGTGGTAAATTAAATAAACACCTCGCCTTAGAAGTGTTTATCTTACAGAACGCTTAAGTTCTTTTATTTTTTCTGTATTTTTAAAATTTAGCTTAGCAATTTTCTTTAAATAATCAAACCCCTTTTTCTTAACTATTTCCAGTGCCCAACTATCTACTAAACTGCCAGCTCCAAATGGTACTTCACTTCCTACTTCTTCGCCAATTTTTTTCATCTCCTTAAGAAAATAATATCTCGCAATAATCGAGCTACAAGCTACACTTAGTACTTTATCTTCAGCTTTCGTTATAAACGTAATATTTCTTACTATTTCTGCCACATCACTAATATAACCATAGTAATTTTTAGCTGGTGTAAATTGATCAATAACTATTTTTGTATAATTGTAGTTGCCGTTTTTAATTAAACTACCTAACATTTTATTATGTAATACTGCCTTAATCTTATTCATATTAAAATTTTCTGAATAATTTTTATTGTAAGTTTCGTTATCTAAAATTGTTGCTTTAAAAGGTATTCTTTCCATAATTTTTGGTGCTATTTCCATAATTTGTTTATCCGTTAACTTTTTTGAATCGCGAACACCTAAATCCGTTAAAAAAGGAAAATCCTTTGTTTCTACATAACTAGCACAGACAACTATTGGTCCAAAGTAATCACCAGTACCGACCTCATCACTACCAATCGTATTTTCTTGTAAAATCACTCGTTTAGTATCTTTACTAGTTTTCTTTTCCTTCCCCGTAGTATCAATAACTCTTTTATTTAATTTATATTCCATACTTGTCCAAATTGAAGCTTCAATATCCGCTCCAATTCCCTGAAACATAACTTTACCAGATTCATATAAAGTTGTTACACAGTCATAATCCTTAACTTGAAATATTGCATAGGGTGGGGGAGTAGTAGTTTTCCGGTTTTCATAATACTTAATCATTTTCTCTTTAATATTATCACTAACTTTAAATACAATTGTCATAAGTTCACCTCCTCACCATCATACCATATTTCTCTTTAATTTTCATTTTCTTTGTAATATAATTAAATATATAAATAATTAAGGAGAGTGATTTATGCCAACTATTGTTGATGCTATCATTATTTTAGTTATCTTAGCTTGTGCCGTTTTAGGTCTTAAAAAAGGAGTAATTCAAAGTGCTACAGAATTTATTGGTACTATTCTTGTCTTAGGAGTTTCCTTTGTTATCAAAAATCCTGTTGCTGAATTTCTAATGAGTAATTTCCCCTTTTTTGAATTTAACAAGGCTCTAGCTGGTGTATCAGTATTAAATATTGTTATCTATGAAGTAATTGCTTATCTATTAGTAGCTTTAATATTATGGGTACTTTTAAGAGTTATTGTTGCTTTAACAGGTATTTTAGAAAAAATCTTAAGTATAACTATTATCTTAGGTATTCCTTCTAAAATACTCGGCTTTATCTTTGGCTTAGCTGAAGGATATATCATCGTCTTTGTCGGTTTATTCTGTATTAATCAGTTTGCTTCTGCCTATAATAAAAGTATCGACTCTAATTATATGAATTCAATTCTTAGTAGTACTCCAGTATTATCTGATATAGTTAGTGAATCATACGATAGTATTAATGAAATAATCGATTTAGCTAAAGTATATGAAAACACTACCGATAAAGATTCCTATAATAAAGAAGCCCTAGATATTTTATTAAAAAATAAAATAGTTACAACTGATACTGCCGAAAAATTAATTAAAAAAGGTAAAATCAAAATTGCTGGTTCTGATGAACTAATTAATAAATATAAAGGAGAAAAAGAAAATGGTTAAACATTTAAAAGAAAACGAAAATCTAGAAGAATTAGTAAAAGAAGGCATTCATATTGTTGATTTCTATGCCGAATGGTGTGGTCCATGTCAAATGTTAGGTCCCGTATTGGAATCCCTAGATAATGTTGATGTTATCAAAATTGATACCGATATTCACGAATCCTTAGCTCAAAGCTTTGGTATCATGAGTGTGCCAACTTTACTATTCTATAAAGATGGTACTATTATAAGAAAAGAAATTGGTTTTAAACCAAAAGAAGAAATAGAAAAAATTATAGCCAGCCTATAATTTTTTAGTTTCAATCAATATATTTTTAATTAGTAACTTCATTGGCACACCCGCCATAAGCTCTAATAAGTCCGCCAGCTCCTAATTTAATGCCTCCAAAATATCTAATCACGACAATTAAAACATTATCTAGCTTCTTTTTCTCAATAATATTATAAATTGGTGTTCCCGCTGTATTAGCTGGTTCCTTATCATCACTTTTCTTAACCATATTTTGAATTTTATAGGCATAAGCAATGTGTTTAGCTTTCTTATGTTCCTTCCTTAAATCCTCTAATATTTCTTTTACTTCTAAGACATTATCTATCTGATAAAAAATCGCTACAAATCGCGATTTTTTAATTGTCTGTTCTATAGTTTTAATAATCCGCATTAATACCACCAATCAAATTATACTAAATCTCTAGAAATTAGTCGAGTATCCACTACTTTTTAATGCAAAACTTCCTATAATTTAGTATAATTATTTAGGTGATACTTATGTTTAAAGACAAATTAGCTTTAGTCCCTCATAAACCTGGTAGTTATCAAATGCGTAATAGTGAAGGTACCATCATCTATGTTGGCAAAGCTAAAGACTTACACAAAAGAGTATCTTCCTACTTTAATCGTACGCACACAGGTAAAACTGCTAAAATGGTAAGTGAGATTGCAGACTTTACCTACATTGTTGCTAGTAGTGAATTAGAAGCCTTTATTATTGAAATTAATTTAATTAAACAATATGATCCCAAATATAATATTCTCCTTACCGATGATAAGACATATCCCTATATCGAATATAATCGTCATCCTTATCCCAATTTAAAAGTAGCTAGATATACTAAATTAAAAAGAAATCCTGATAAAAAAATCTTTGGCCCCTATCCCAATAGCTATGCCGCTAGAAGAATAGTTAATTTATTAAATCGTTTATATCCCTTAAAAAAATGTGAAGGCTTACCTAAAGAAGTTTGCTTATATTATCATATTAGTGAATGTCTTGGTTACTGTACTAAACAAATTGACGAAGACCAAGTTAATACAATGGAAAAAGATATCTTATCCTTTCTAAGAGGTAATGATGATATTATCAAAAATAAATTAAAAACTAAAATTGCCGAATACTCTGAAGCTATGAACTATGAAATGGCTTTAAACCTTAAAAATGAACTTGAATATATTAAAATTATTATGAATAAACAAAAAGTTGAGCTTCATGACTTTGTTAATCGGGATATCTGTGCTTATTACTATGATAATGGTTATCTAAGTACTGAAATCTTCTTCATCCGACGTGGTAAATTAGTTGGTAGCAAAAATACCATCTTCCCAATCGTGGAAGAACCTGAAGAAGCTTTTGAATACTATTTAGCTAAATTTTATCTTAAAAACGAAGTACCAACTGAAATCTTAGTAAATAATGATTTAAATCTAGAAATCCTTTCCAATATCTTAAATACCCGGGTCTTAACTCCTCATCGAGGAAGTAAAAAACAATTACTTGATATGGCCATTGGTAATGCTAAACACAACTTAGAAAGAGAAATAACTTTAATTAAACGTGATGAAGATCGTAGTATTAAAGCTAATGAAGAACTAATGCACATTCTTAATTTAAAAGAATTAAATCGCATCGATATCTTTGATAACTCCAATTTATTTGGTAGTTTCTCCGTTAGTGGAATGGTTGTCTTTAAAAATGGTAAACCTTGTAAAAAAGAATATCGAAAATATAAAGTCACAACTGATAAAAACGATGATTACCACACTATGCAAGAAGTTATCTACCGCCGATATAATCGAGCAATGATAGAAAAAAGTGAGATGCCAGATTTAATTATCGTTGATGGTGGGGAATCCCAAATAAATGCCACTAAAGAAGTTCTTAACGATTTACAACTTAATATCAAAGTCGTTGGCTTAAAAAAGAACGATCATCACCGTACTAATGAATTAATTAATACTGACTTAACCGTAATCCCTATAGATCATTCCCACGACGTCTTCCATTATCTTACTAGAATGCAAGATGAAGTCCATCGTTATACCATTAACTACCATCGTACTATTCGTTCCAAAGGTTCCATTTCTAGTATTTTAGATAATATTGAAGGTATTGGTCCTAAACGTAAAAAAGAATTAATTAAAACTTTTGGTAGTGTTAATAAAATGAAAGAAGCATCTTTAGAAGAACTAACTAAGATAATTCCTGAAAAAACTGCCATTATTCTAAAAGAATATTTAAATAACTATAAAAAGTAGAGTAGGTGTAGTATGTATAAAACAACTCGTTTAAAAAAAGATTTAAATATCCATTATCTTCCTGATATTGTCGAATTTTTAAATCCTCCATATTTATATTTATCTGGTACTATTGTTAGTGATTTACAACAAGATAGTCAAGTCTATAAAGACTCCTTAGTAACCACCGCCCCCTTAAATTTCTCAC
>CANQIR010000046.1 GCA_947624095.1 uncultured Bacilli bacterium | reverse complement strand
CTAAACCTGCACCAATAACAACCGGTATTAAAAATTTAATATTCTTCTTTAGTTTTTTAAAAAAATGACTAATTGCTTCAATTAAATCTTCATATATTCCCATTGTAATTGCTAGTGTTCCCCCACTTACTCCCGGAATAATATTCGCAATTCCAATAAAAAATCCCTTAATCATTAATATAATATTTTTCAAACTAATCACCATTAAAATTATATCATTACCATATTATATTTACTAGAAATTTTATTATTACTAGACACTTAAAAAGGAGTTATTTATCTCCTTCTTCTAACATTGTTTTAATACTAATTCCATAACCAGTTTTCACATCATCAATAATTACATGCGTAACTGCTCCTAGTATCTTCCCATCCTGTAATATTGGACTACCACTCATTCCTTGAACAACTCCTCCAGCTTTATCTAACAATTCCTTATCTGTAATTTTAAAATAGAAATTCTTAATATCGGCATCCTTATCAATCTTCGTTATTTCAATAGTATATTCCTTAACTTCCTCCCCATTTAATACTGTATAAATAACTGCTTTACCTAATTTAACATCATCAATATCTAATATTTCTACTTCTTTATTCATATCAATACTATCTTCATAATTACCATATATTCCAAATTCCGTATTCTTATTTATTGATCCTATTTCTTCATCATAATATATTTTGGCATTCTTACTACCTGGATTACCATCTAAACTTTTATCAATTCCCGTTACATTACTTTTATAAATTTCTCCCGTTCTTACTTCTACTCTTCGATTAGTATTACTTTCCAGAATTTCATGACCCAATGCGCCATATATCTTACTTTCCGAATCTATATAAGTCACGGTACCAATACCACTAATCTTATCCTTAACATATAAACCAGTCTTATATATTCCATTTTGTAATTTAACTTCAAAATCTATTTTTATCTCTTGCTCATCTCGTTTTACTGTTAAAATTACTTTATCATCTTTAATATCTTCATCAATATATTTTATTAGCTCATTAATACTATTTACATCCTTATCATTAACTTTAATAATATAATCCCCTATATTAATATCTGGATTACCTTTATTATACTCCCCATTAATTTTATAAAATCCTACTACTAATACTCCCTCAATATTTATTTCAATACCTATATTATTTCCACCAGGAATTATCTTTTCGGAATAAGCTAAAACATTTAAAGGACATAACACTACTAAAAACAAAGCAATTAAATATCTTATCTTTTTCATAATCCATCACCTAATAATAGTATTACCAAGTTTATCAATATAACTATGGAATAAAGAACCAAAAAAGACTAAGAATTTCTTTTATTCTCAGCCTTTTCTAATTCATATTTACCAGTTTTTGGTACTAATTTTAATGCATAATTTAAAGTTTCATCAATAGTATCTTTCCAAAACGCATAATCTTCATCACTAGCTATAAATATCTCTTTAAAGTAATCATTAATTTCGGCAATATATCTTTGTAATTCCTCATCATCCTGACCATAGTAACATAGTTTTTCATATACTTCAGTATATAAAGCCAATGGATTTACTTTATCCCTTCCGCGAGCTATTTCTGCTTGTAAAATAAATTTTCGTATAATATCCTTTGTTAAACCAATATTCCTCATCATTATCACAACATTGATAACTTCAGTTAATGATATGCTTTTCTTTAAAACTAACTTTTCTAAGTCAAAATATTCTTCAATTTTTCTTATCGTTAGCCGGTATTCTCGACTAATAATAGTTGAACTTGACTTTTTAACTGGTCCTAATCCCCTAATTTTAGGTTTAGCTACCTCCGTTTTTTTAACTTTTTGTTCCGTAGCTCTATTTTTTCCAAATTCTTTAATTAATTCTCTTCTTATTCCTACTAACAATTTATCACTAAATCCTAATTTTTTTAAAGCCCGAATAGCTTTCTTTACATCCTCATCATTATCAATCGGTTTAGCAATAATTAATTCATTTAACTCAGTAAGTACTTCTAATTTATCAGCAATCTGATATCTTGGTACTTTAATCATTTTTCTATCAAAGTAGTCTTGATCATTATCACTATCTTTATCTCCCGTTACTAATCCTAAAACCATATCTTTTAAATAAGCATCGCCCTCTAATGGTTGAAAAATATCTACTACCGGCTCTTTAAAACTAGTACTTTGAACATCTTTACTAATAATATCGCGTATAAATTCTAATTTTTCTTGCTCTGTAATTGGTATTACCTCTAATACTCTACTAACTCGGTCAAAACCAATATATACTTTTCCATAATCTACCCATCTAGCCTGAGCTAAAACTAAATTATAAACCTCTTTATAGTCAATAACCGTAGAATATGCTGCATATAATTCCTCTTGCTCAATAGTACCCATTATTACTCTTATTTTATAGCCTTCCAAGCATCTATCAAGCCAATAAGCAATTTTTTCTCTAACTTTCATCCGCCCTCACCAGGTTGTATATTATAAATAATCTCTCTATCTTTGTCAATTTCTAGGCATTGTCGTTTACTTCAAAATCCTCTAATGTCCCATTTTCCGTTAATATTTTATTAACTTTTTCTGTTGCATTATTAAGTTTATCACTACAAAGTTTAGCTAAAGCCATCGCATTACTATATTTTTCAATAGCTTTATCTAAATCAATACTCCCATTTTCTAATTCCTTAACAGTCGTCTCCAGTTCATTTAATGCTTCTTCAAAAGTCTTCTCTTTATTTTCCATCATTTTCCACCTCTTCTACTTTAGCTTTTACCATACCTTTATTTAATCTAATATTAACTATATCATTAACTTTAACATTTCTAGCATTACTAATTATCTTATCATTACAATAGACCACGCTATAGCCTTTACTTAATATATTTAATGGATTTAATAATTCCAAAGTATTTATTTTCATCTGTAAATTATGTTTATTATTGCTAATTAAATTATTAATTATGTTATTCGCTTTATTTTGTAAAAATATAATTCTTTCTCTTCTCCCTAAATATTTATTAAGTGGATCTTTTAATATTTGCTTATGTAATATATTATCCAGTCTTACCTTTTCTTTTTCTAGTATATTTTTAATTTTCTGATTAAGTCGATCTATCATACTATCTAATTTCTGTTCTTTAACTTCATACATTGATAATGGATTCTTTAATATAAATGAAGATTTAATATTTTCTAATCTTTTTAAATTAAATATTAAATACTTATTAATACTTTCATTAGCTCTAATTTTTATTTGTTCAATTAAATTATTTAAATCTACTAAATTAGGTACTGCCATTTCAGCAGCTCCCGTTGGTGTAGGTGCTCTAAGATCTGCTACAAAATCAGCAATCGTAAAATCTACTTCATGACCTACAGCACTAATTACAGGAATTCGGCTATTATAAATAGCTCTAGCTACCACTTCTTCATTAAATGCCCACAAGTCTTCAATTGATCCACCACCACGGCCACAAATAATAACATCTAAATCATATTCTTGTGCCTTATTTAATTGTCGTACTATCGAATCTTTCGCTAACTCCCCTTGTACTAAACTAGGAAATAAAATAGTTTCACAAATTGGATATCTTCTTTTTATTGTACTTAATATATCTCTAATAGCTGCTCCAGTACTAGCTGTTACAATTCCCACTCTTTTCGGAAACCGAGGAATTGCCCTTTTATGAGCTTTATCAAATAAACCTTCTGCTTCTAACTTCTTCTTTAACTTTTCATATTCCAAATATAAATTGCCAATTCCATCAACTTGCATCTCTTCAACATATATTTGGTATCCCCCATTAGCTTCATATACTGAAACTCGTCCACTTACTAAGACATTCATCCCATCTTCCGGTGTAAAATTTAAATTTCTCGCATTTCCTGAAAACATCACAGCTGCTATTCTACTAGTTTCATCTTTCAAAGTAAAATATAAATGTCCTCTAGTATGATTCTTAAAATTAGAAATCTCTCCCTTTAGATAAACTTTCTTTAAATGGTCATCAATATCAAACTTCGCCTTAATATACCTATTTAAATCACTTATTTTGATATACTTTGGTTCCATTATTCATTAATCATCCTATCTAATACTGCATTAATAATTTTTCTAACTGAATCATCACTATATTTTTTTGCAAGTTCTACAGCTTCATTAATTACCACCACACTAGGTGTATCGGTATATTTAAGTTCATAAATAGCCATTCTTAATATAGCAGCTCCCGTCTTATCAATTCTATCAATCCGCCAATTAGTCATATATTTATTAGCTTCTTCATTAATAGATTCTTCGTGAGTTACAACTCCATAAACAATATCTTTAACAAAATCATTATCAATTTCTAAATTTTCTTTAATAACATTATCTACATCATATTCCATTTTATTCTTTTTATATATATCAATTTGATATAAAATTATCATTATTTTTTCTCTTAATTCACTTCTACTTTTAGCCATAAAACTCCACCTCGTAATTACCATTATAACACTTACCACCTCATAAGTAAATTATCGGTAACTCCTATCTATCAAATATTTTCCCCCAAATATCTTCCATATCCTTTCTACTTAGTAATTTCTCATCTTTTAATTTTTCTTTAGCATCCTTAGTTAATTTAACTCTTTTCCAAGCCCCAATTTCTGGTAATTTTTCATATACCATTCCTTTTACTTCTCTATCACATTTCATTCTTTCTAAAACTTTTAAAAAAGTTAAATCATATTCCATTAAATCTTTAGTTTTATCTTTTCTCGTATCATAAACTATCTTATCAATTCCATTAGTAGTTTCTACTACTATTTTATCTTTCTCATCCTGAAATACTTTAATTAAAACTCGCTCATAACTTTCACAAGTACTTTTATAACTTGCATAGTAAATATCATATCTTAAATCATCTAGTAAAATATATACCTCTTCCATTACTTATCTAAATCCTTTAATTCATATAATAAATTAATCGCTTCTATCGGTGTAATCCGCATTACATCAATACTTCTAAGTTTTTCTAAAGCTTTACTTTCTTCTTTCACTGGCTCATTAAAATCAAAACTACATTGAGTCCCTTCATCCTGTTTATTCTTACTTGTTTCCTCATAAAAATTTAATATTTCCTTAGCTCTTTCTAATAACTCATCTGGCATTTTAGCTAATTTTGCAACGTGAATACCATAAGATTTATCAACTGCTCCATCCTCTACCTTATGTAAGAAAGTAATATTCCCGTTCTCTTCCAAAGCTGATACGTGAACATTTTTAATACTTTGATATTTTTCATCAAGTCTCGTTAATTCGTGATAATGTGTCGAAAATAATACTTTACAACCAATCTTTTCATTAACATATTCCAATATTGCTTCTGCTAAACTCATTCCATCATAAGTAGCTGTTCCTCTACCTAATTCATCAAATAAAATTAAACTTTTATCTGTCGCATTACAAATAGCATTTCTTGCTTCCATCATTTCAATCATAAATGTTGATTCACCACTAACTAAATCATCACTCGCTCCAATTCTCGTAAATATCTTATCAAAAACTGGCATTTCTACTGATTTAGCTGGTACAAAAGATCCCATTTGTGCCATTATCACAATAATCCCCAACTGACGCATATAAGTAGATTTACCACTCATATTAGGTCCCGTTATTAAAAGTGTATTTACACCATCTTGCATCCGACAATCATTAGCTACATATGTAGATTTACTAACTCTTTCAACTACTGGATGTCTTCCTTCCAGTACAATTAAATCTTCCCCCGTTGTTAACTTAGGTCTTACTAATCTTAACTCCGAAGCACATACCGCTAAACTAGCAATTACATCTAACTCACTAATCACTTTAGCAATTCTTTGTAATTCAAATAATCTATTCTTTAAAATATCTCTAATCTCCATAAATAGATTATATTCAATCTCCATTATTCTTTCTTCCGCATTTAATACCAAAGCTTCCTTTTCTTTTAATAATGGTGATATATATCTTTCACAATTAGTTAATGTCTGTCTTCTTTCATAACCATATTCTGGTTTTACTAAATTAGTCTGTCCTTTTGATACTTCAATAAAATAACCAAAAACTTTATTAAATCCCACTTTTAAAGTCTTAATACCCGTTCTTTCTCTTTCTTTATTCTCTAAATCCGCAATAAATTCTTTACCACCACTACGAATACTTTTTAATTCATCAAGTTCTTGATTATATCCTTCTTTTATTATATTGCCTTCTCTAATACTTAAAGGTGGGTCTTCAATAATTGCTTTATCTAATAATTCATATAAATCACTTACATCACCAATTTGATAATTAAACCCTAAACTTTCTATCTTTTCCTTAATAAATGGTACATACCCTAATGATTTCTTAAGTTGTAATACATCTTTCCCATTTAAATTCCCACAAGCTATCTTCCCACAAAGTCTCTCAATATCATATACTTCATATAAAGTATTTCTTAATTCTTCCAAAGTAATAAATTCATCATTAAGTTTCTCAATCATATCATATCTATGATTAATCTTATCTACATCTTTTAAAGGCTTCAATAACCAATTTTTAAGTAATCTACTACCCATAGCAGTCTTACATTTATCCAGTAACCATACTAAACTATTATTTCTTTCTTTTAATCTTAAAGTTTCTACTAATTCTAAATTTCTAATCGTATGAATATCCATCTCTAAATATTCATCACCGCTAACTATTTCTAATGTCTCAATATGCGATAAATCCTTTAATTCCCTAACTACTAAATAATATAGTAAATGTTTAACACCCGTAATAACTGTCATTTCATTAGTATTTTTATATAAATACTCATATCCTTCATTTAGATACTCTCCACTAATACTAACACCAATATTATAATTATCTTTTAAAGTACTAACTAACTCTTCGTCAGTATTATCACTAAGTAATACTTCTTTTAAACCTAATTTTAAGACTTGATTAATTAATTTAGTTTTATCATGTTCAATACTCATTGAATACATATGTCCTGTACTAATATCTGCATAAGTAATAACATAAATATAACTAAAATCTAAAATACTCCCAATATAATTGTTATCATAAGCCTTAAGCATCTCTGCATCAACTATACTACCCTTACTATATACTTGAATAACTCCCCGCTTAACAACTTTATCAGTACACTTCTTTGGATCTTCAAGCTGCTCACATATAGCAACTTTATATCCCTTTTCAATTAGCTTTTCAATATAAGGTGTTACTGAATGAAAAGGAACTCCACACATTGGTACTCGTTCATCTAAACCAGCATTCTTCCCAGTTAAAGTTAATTCTAATTCTCGAGAAGCAATTATTCCATCTTCAAAGAATATTTCATAAAAATCTCCTAGTCTAAAAAATAATATCTCTTCTTCATAATTATCTTTTATCTCCATATATTGTTTCATTCCAGGAGATAACTTTTCTCTATCTACTTCGCATCTTTTCATACTACATCACAGATAAAATTATACAAAAAAATCGCTAAACTATCAAACATTTAGCGATATTTTCCTTAATTCATCTATAAACTTAAATTATAAGGATTACCACTAGATCCATCCATATCATCATCTACAATCTGCACACTCGATTTCAGATAAACGACCGGCCGGACCCCAACCTCATATATAGCGCCGTTGCTGTAGACAATGCCGCTACCGTTCACATAGAACACACTGCTGGAGGTACCGGAACGAGGAGACAAAGTCCATTGTGTAGTACTAGAATTATATAACCAGCTACCTCCTGCACAATCTGTTTTATAACTACCGCTATTCCAGTTATACATTTCTTTAGCTAAACACGTTGCCCTTGATGTTGAAGTACTTCCTCCAGTGGCATAGCCATAATCACTTGGATACATAAGCCCCACGTGTCCGACGAAAGCTTTTGGG
>CANQIR010000045.1 GCA_947624095.1 uncultured Bacilli bacterium | reverse complement strand
TTGGGAACACGAAGAAAAAATGCGAATAAATACCGCACTTGATGCAGCTGAGAATTATGGCCGTAAAAAAGGTTTAGATGAAGGCGAAGCCATCGGATTAGAGAAGGGCGAAGCCATTGGTCATGCCAAAGGTAAAGCAGAAGGCGAAGCTATTGGAAAAACTAAAAACCAAAAAGAAATTGCCAAAGCTATGCTAAAGGAAAATATGGACAAGTCACTTATCGCTCGAATAACCAAACTACCATTAAGTCAGATAATGATGTTGTAAATCCCGTCATTTCTAACACTATTCAAATCAAAAAAATATAGAAGGAGAATTTAGTAATATGGAAGATGAAAATAAAATATCAGAAGAAGTTGAAGATGAAACAATTAATGAAGATGAACGTAACAACGAAAGAAGTGATGCATTCCTTGCTTTCTTTGAGGCAGCCAAGCAATATGGCATTACATTAGGTAAAGCTGAAGGCGAATTCATCGGCTATGCAAAAGGTAAAGCAGAAGGCGAAGCTATTGGAAAAACTAAAAACCAAAAAGAAATTGCCAAAGCGATGTTAGAGGAAAATATAGACAAATCGCTTATCGCAAGAGTAACCAAACTACCATTAAGTCAGATAATGATGTTATAACGTCACTCTTTGATTTATGAAATATTATTACAAAGAAAAAGACCAATAATTTTTGTGAATTATTGGTTTTTATCTTTGTTGATTATAATATTGTTGTTGATATGGGTTTATTGGTGGTTGTTGCATTGGCATTCCCATATTCATATTAGGCATCATTTGGTTATTCATAGGCATTTGTTGCATCATTGGCATTGGAGTTGGTTGATAAGGATTCATCATTGGTTGATTCATTGGCATAGGTTGTGGCATTACTTGATTAGTTGGGGTAGAATCTGGTTTTGTTTTTCCCATTAGGGCATTTTTCAATTTTTCATCGCCTTCACCAAAGTCTTCACTAACATCAATGATTCTTAAAATTTCTTCAAAGCTTGTTTCACCTTTTAATACTTTATTTAGACCATCTTGAAGAAGAGTTATTGTATGTTCTTGGGAATAAACTAAATGACGCAATTCTTCTTTTTTGACACTATTAACTATAGCATCACGAATGTTTTGACTGAGTTGTAAAACTTCATGAATGGGAATACGTCCTTTGTAGCCGTTTAAACATTCATCACAACCTACAGCATCATAAAGGCTGGTAACATCTACGCCGAGAGCTTCTTTGAATACTATTTTTTCATATTCGGTTGCTGGTCTTGGAGTACGACATTTAGGACATAATCTTTTAGCAAGACGTTGAGAAATAATCCCGGTTAAGGCAGTACCTAATAAGTATCTTTCAATATCCATATCTAGTAATCTTTCAATAGTATTTAAGGCATTGTTAGTATGGATTGTCGATAGGACTAAGTGACCAGTAATAGAAGCACGAACAGCGATACGAGCTGTTTCGTCATCACGAATTTCACCAATCATTATAATATCTGGGTCTTGACGTAAGATACTTCTTAAGGTAGTAGCAAAGGTAAGACCAATTTCACTCATAACTTGAACTTGATTCAAGCCAGGAATTTTCATTTCAACTGGGTCTTCAACGGTGATTATATTAGTTGCGGTTTTATTTAATTTTTGCAATAAGGCATAAACGGTAGTTGATTTACCACTACCAGTAGCACCAGTAGTTAAGATAATACCATTTGGTACAGCTATCATTTGCATAACTTTGGCGAGATTTTCTTCAGAAAAACCTAGAGTTTCCAAACCTTGTAAACTCATTGAATAATCTAAGATACGAATAACGATTTTTTCACCGTCAACAACAGGTAGAGTAGAAACACGGAGGTCAAGAGCGGTACCATCAATGGTACTTTTAACGGAACCATCTTGGGGTAGACGAGATTCGGTTATATTCATACCGGCGATTATTTTAATACGGGTAGATAAATTCTTTTTAACTGAATCGGGAATGGCAGCATAATCGACTAATTCGCCATCGATACGAATACGAACTTTTAAGATAGTGGGAGTTGGGTCGAAGTGAATATCGGATGCTCTTTTCCGAATGGCATCAACGAGAATTTCATTTACGATATCAACAACAGGCATATTTTCATAGTCAAATTCTCGAAACATCACTTCACCCCATTTCTTTATTCTTAAATAATTATACTATAAGATAGAGGACAATTCAATTAAAACTAGTTAACAGGATAAGAGGTTTTATGGTATATTATTGATTAAAGGAAGGGTTCTAAATGACAGAGATAGCAATAATATCCGATATTCATGGTAATTTGGAAGCTTTAAAAACGGTATTAAAAGATATTGAAAAACGGAAGATTAAGAAAATATATTGTTTAGGAGATATCATTGCTAAGGGGTGTAATCAGCAAGCTTGTGTCGATTTAGTAAGAGAGAAATGTACTATAGTAATTAGCGGCAACTGCGAAGATTTCTTTATGAATGAGATTGATTTAACACAACAAAATGAAATTGCAATTGCCAGGATCAATTGGAATAGGAAGAAAATTAAGCAAGAAACAGCACAATATTTAAGGAATTTACCTTTTTGTTATGAATTTTATTTAAGTGGGCGTTTAGTTAGACTTGTTCATGCGCATCCAGAAACGTGTTATAGGTTTATTGGTAATGTGGATAAAATTGAAAGACAATATGAGTTGTTTTTACCTAGTAAGAAGACGTTGTCAGATAAACGAGCGGATATTTTAATCTATGGTCATTTACATACTCCCTATATGCAGAAAATCTATAACCGGATAATATTAAATCCAGGATCTGTGGGCAATGCTTTAGATATATATCGTAATCCTTTAAAAGATGGGGATGAAAGAAATACTACGGTAGCTAATTATTTGATATTAAGAGGGGTAGAAGATTCTCATAATTGGGAAGATGAGATATCTTATGAAATAGTTAATTTAAATTATGATATTGAAAAAGAATTGAAGTCTAATGATATAAAGGATAATATTGAATTTAATAAATATAAAGAAGAATTATTACACGGGAAATATCGAGATATGGAGAAAGTAAAAAGGAGTTTACCAGAACAAGGAATAGAGCAAGATAAAATTTAAATATTGCAAAATTTTTAAATATATAATAAAATAAATTTACGTTGAACAAGAGGAGTAATTCTTTGAAATTTGAAGAGAGTTTGTGGTTGGTGGAAACAAATAAGGAAGAAGAATGAAGGTTGCTTGGGAGTAGGTTTTAACCCGTTAATATGCGTTAAATATTCAAGTGTATAACAATAGTTATAAATTAAGGTGGTACCACGGCATATGTCGTCCTTAAGTTTATAGCTATTTTTTATTGGAGGGATAAAAATGTTAGATAAGAAATATGATCATTTGAGTGTAGAAAAAGGAAAGTATGAGGAGTGGAAGAATAAAGGATATTTTAATAGTGGAGATAAAAGTAAACAACCTTTTTGTGTAGTTATTCCACCACCTAATGTTACTGGTAAATTACATTTGGGACACGCTTGGAATGTATCAATACAAGATATTATTGTTAGATATAAAAGAATGAAAGGTTTTGATACTTTATGGCTTCCAGGAATGGATCATGCAGCAATTGCTACAGAAGCTAAAGTTGTAGCTAAATTAAAAAGTGAAGGTAAAGACAAGGCAAGTATAGGTAGAGAAGCATTTTTGAGGGCTTGTTGGGATTGGACACACGAATATGGTGGCAATATCCGCAGTCAATGGGCTAAGATGGGAATTTCAGTTGATTATAATAAAGAGAGATTTACTTTGGATGAGGGACTTAATAAAGCAGTTACTAAGGTATTTGTGGATTATTATAATGAGGGATTAATTTACCGAGGGGAAAGAATTATTAACTGGGATCCTAAAGCAATGACAGCTTTAAGTAATGAGGAAGTTATTTATAAAGAAGTTGATGGAGCATTTTATCATTTAAAGTATTATATTGAAGGTACTGATGAATATTTAGATGTAGCTACTACAAGACCGGAAACTTTATTTGGCGATACGGCAGTAGCAGTAAATCCTAATGATGAAAGATACAATAAATTAGCTGGTAAAAATGTTATTTTACCGATTGTCAATAAACCAATTCCTATTGTCTTAGATGAGCATGCTGATCCAGAATTTGGTACAGGAGTAGTTAAGATAACGCCTGCCCACGATCCAAATGACTTTGAAGTAGGGAATCGGCATAATTTAGAGAGAATAGTAGTAATGAATCCGGATGGAACGATGAACGAAAATGCCGTTGGTTATACAGGATTAACGAGAGAAGAAGCAAGAGAAAAGTTAGTTAAAGATTTGGAAGAAAAAGGTCTTTTAATCAGAATTGAAAAGATGAAACATAGTGTAGGGCATTCGGAAAGAACAGGTGTTATGGTTGAACCATATCTATCTAAACAATGGTTTGTAAAAATGGGCGATTTAGCTAAAAATGTTTTAGATAATCAAAAAAATAAAGATACGAAAGTTAATTTTGTGCCAGCAAGATTTGAAAAGATTATGAATCATTGGATGGAAATAAGTTATGACTGGTGTATATCAAGACAGTTATGGTGGGGACATAGAATTCCAGCTTGGTATAAAGATGATCAAGTTTATGTAGGAATGGAAGCGCCTAAAGAAGATGGTTGGGTACAAGATGAAGATGTCCTTGATACTTGGTTTAGTAGTGCTTTATGGCCTTTTAGTACCTTGGGCTGGCCAGAAGATGATAGCGACTTTGCTAGATATTATCCAACCGATGTCTTAGTAACAGCTTATGATATTATATTCTTCTGGGTATGTAGGATGACTTTCCAAGGATTAAAAGTAACCGGTAAAAGACCATTTAAGGATTGTATTATTCACGGACTTATTCGCGATAAAGAGGGCAGAAAGATGAGTAAGAGTCTTGGTAATGGGGTAGATCCAATGGAAATGATTGATAAGTATGGAGCGGATGCTTTAAGATATTATCTAACTACTTGTGTTGCTAATGGGACTGATTTAAGATTTGATGAAGAAAAAATTGGAGCGACTTGGAATTTTATCAATAAATTGTGGAATGCTTCTAGATATGTATTAATGAATTTGGAAGGATTTAAGGAAGAAAATTATACTTTAGATAATTTAGCTAGTCAGGATAAATGGATATTAAGTAAGTTAGAAAAAACAATTAAAGTAGTTACGAAGAAGATGGATTCATATGATTTTAATATTGTAGGTAGTGAGTTATATACTTTTATTTGGAATGATTATTGTGATGCTTATATTGAAATGAGTAAGTTTAAACAAGATGAGACAACTAAATCAGTATTATTATTTGTACTTACCAATATTTTAAAGATGATGCATCCATTTATGCCATATGTAACAGAAGAAATATATCAAATGTTACCAATTAGGGATGCCGAATCAATTATGATTAGTAATTATCCAACATATGATAAAAGTAAAGTATTTAGTAAAGATGAGAAAGAAATTGATGATTTATTAGAGTTAATTACGTTATTTAGAAATAAGAAGGTTAGTAGTAATGTTGGTAGTGATTTTGTAGTTATAAGTAATGTTAATAATGAATTATTTAATAAGATGTTAAAGATAACAGATAAGATAGTTACTAGTAGTGATTATGAAGGACAAATTAAGGTAACGTTAAAGAATTATGAAGTAATAATTTGTTATGATAATAGGAGTAATTTAAAAGAAGAAAGAGAAAAATTACAGGTAGAAAAAGATACTTTAATTACTTCGATAGCTAGAAGAGAAAAGTTGCTTGCTAATCCGGGATATATAAGTAAAGCTCCTAAAAATATAGTAGATGGAGAAAGAGAAAAGTTAGAAATAGAAAAAGAAAGATTAAAAGTAGTAGAAGATTTATTAAAGTAAGGACTTTAAATAAGTCTTTTTTTAAAATTTTACTTTTGATTTAGTAATAAATGTTTTATAATTAATTTAGAAACTTAGTTTTGGGTATAATAAAACTAAAGGAGTTTGGGTATGGTAGTAGGGATTTTTCTTGGTTTAGCTATTATCTTATTTATTGGTTATGCAAGATTTAATAATAAATATATTAAGGAATTATGTAAGTATTTAATGATTGCTTTAATAGGTAGTAGTTTATTAGAAGTAGTAGTATTTAATTTTCGGAGTTATGAATCGATATTATTTCAGAAAGGTAGACAGATATTTACTAATTATACTCTAGGTAGTGGGATTACTTGTAATAACGGCTATAGAGGGTGTTATGTTAGTGATGAAGAGAATGCTTATATTGAGTTTAATAATATTGATAAAGAGATAAAGAATATTTATTTAGATTTTGATGGTAGTAATAATTTAAGACTTAATTATCGAATTAGTTTTACTGATGATGCTAATAGATTATATTTAGAAGCGGGGAAAGATAGAGATTATGTACAATATACATTAAATAGTAAGTATATAAGAGTACATACAGGAGGAGAAGCACATAGTTTAAGGATTAATATTGATTGGAATAGTGGAGATTTTTCTTTAAAACGAATGGAGATTAATAAATATGTACCAATAATGATTAATAGTTTAAGAATGTATTTGGTAGCAGGACTTTTATTAGTTGTTTGTTTTTTAAGAAGAGATACAGTATTTAAAGATATTAAATATAATCATAAGGGTGTAAAAATAGTTAGTGGAGTTTTAATTATTTTATTAGCAATTGGAACTTATAATTTAACGAAAAATAATGTAAAAAATTTAGAACAAACAGATATGACATCATCAGCAGCGCAATATAATAATTTGGCTAGAGCATTAAATAAGGGACAGTTTTATTTGGATTTAGAAGTAGCCGACTCTTTAAAGAGTTTGGAAAATCCGTATGACCGAGCTTATAGAGCGCAGATGAAGGCGGATTATCATTGGGATTATGCTTATTATAATGGAAAATATTATTCTTATTTTGGGGTAGTACCTTGTTTAATTACTTACTTGCCGTATTATATGGTTACTCATCGGGATTTATCAAATTTGATGGCTATAACAATAGTTGGTACTTTATATATAATTGGGGCATTTTATTTGATATATCAGATAGTAGATAAGTATTTTAAGAAAACTAAGGGAATACATTATATTTTATTTAGTTTATTATTTATTGCTGCTAGTGGAATTATTTCGGCAGTGGGGTGTGCAACATTCTATCATATACCAATTATTTCAGGCATTGCCTTTGCTTGTCTCGGTTTAGGATTTTGGTTAAGAGCGACAAAGGAGGCAAATTTAAATAAGAAGTATTTATTATTAGGTAGTTTATGTATGGCGTTAGTTGCTGGATGTCGACCACAGATGTTACTTGCTGGCTTCTTAGCAATTATTATATTTTGGGATGATGTATTTAAGAAAAGGAATTTATTTAGTAAGAAAAGTATTAAGGAAACGTTATGTTTAGTAATGCCAGTTATAATAGTTGCAGTAGCGATAATGTATTATAATTATGCAAGGTTTGGTAGTCCATTTGATTTTGGGGCGAATTATAATTTAACTACTAATGATATGACTAGAAGAGGTTTTGAATTTGATCGAATTTTTTTAGGAATCTATTATTTGTTATTTGCACCACCTAGTATTACACCGATATTTCCATTTGTCGAAAAGGTTGGGGTAGTGACTTCTTATATTGGTAGAACGATTAGTGAAAGAAGTTATGGCGGATTTTTTTGGACAAATGTAATAGCGATATTGGGCTTATTTGCCTATAAGTTTAAGGATTTAATTAAGGATAAAACTGTTTATCAAATTAGTGTTGCTTGTGGAATATTTGCGATTATTATAATTGTAGCTGATACACAGATGGCTGGAGTTTTACCAAGATATATTGCTGATTTTGCTTGGCTATTAATGTTAAGTACGCTGATTGGAATATTAGCAGTTATGACAAATGATAAAGTTAATGATAAAATAAAGAGGGTAATTATAGTATTGGTGGTACTTTGTATAGGATATAATTTACTTTTATATAATCTAGGGGATAATCTATTTGATATGAATAAAGAATTATATTATAAGTTGTATTATACATTTATGTTTTGGTTATAGAAAGAGAGTAGTTATGAGTAAGATAGCAGTATTGATTCCTTGTTATAATGAGGAAGCAACAATTGAAAAGG
>CANQIR010000044.1 GCA_947624095.1 uncultured Bacilli bacterium | reverse complement strand
CCTTTCTTAAATTGTCATTATCTTTTTGTAACTCCCCTTTTAATGCTTCTAATGAAGTTACCTGATTTTCTAACTTTTCTATTGCTTCTTTTAATTCTTTAATTTTCTTTTCTAAAGCTTTAATTTCTCTATTTAATTTTTCGTTTTCTTGTTTAATCTCACCAACTTCCCCATTTTTCTTATTTAAAGTTCTTTCTTTATCTTTAAATTGCTTCTCTAAATTAGCATAATTTGCTAACGCATCTGCCAATGCTTTATTTAACTCTCTTATTTCTTTTTGCAAATCACTTATTTCTCCAATATAAGAAGCTACTAAGTCCTCCTTATTAACTTCAAAACCATCTAATACCTCTTTTAATAACTCAATTTGTGGTTTTAAAATTCCCTCTTTATCTAAAGTATAATTTTCATAAGTATTCACAACATTTTGTATTTTACCAAATAAAATACTATCTAATCCCTTTCCATCATTAGCACACCAATTAGTCATTGAACTAATACAAGATATTAATTTTTCTAAAAGATTCGGATTATACTTATCATTAGTAAATGCATCTAAAACAAACTCTGTAAAAAACTCAATTAATTCCTCATAACTAGCTTTTCTTCCTTTTCTTAAAACAGAACATATATCTAAATAATATATCTCTCCCATTGGACAATTTTTAATATATTTAATAACACTTATTTTTTCATAATTAGATAAAGCCATATTAATTCCCCCAAACGTAGAAATAATATACCAAATTTTTCCCTTTATTACAAACTTAATTAAAATATTTATTTTAAAAAAAGTTGCCACCGCAACTCTTTTAATTATTTACACATTAACATTACTTTCTACTACTTCACCATTAACTTTAATAGTTACGCGATTATCTTGATAATCTAAAGTAACATCACTAGTATTAGCATAATCATATCTATTAGTAGTAATTTGTTGATCAGTATTTTGATCTATTATATAGAATTGATTAGAATTATCAAAAACTCCTACATATCTTCCCACAAATATTATCTTATTATAAACATTTCCACTTAATAACTGCGTACCACTATAACTATATAATATCTGTTTACCAACACTATTTAAAGCAATCACATTCTGACCATTATAATCAACTATTTCATTATTTAAACTCCCAAATAAACTTTCTCCTGTACTATTAATTATACTCCAACTACCCCCACTCATCGCAACAAATTCATCACTAATAATTGATCCATCAGTATTTCTTACATTAGCTAAACCAATATAATCATAACTAGGTTCTAATATTAAAGACGCACTAGTTGTATTAAGTACTAAAATACCCCATTTGCCATTTTGTTTAACAATAAACATTCCCCCTTCAATTCCTGCTGTATAATTCTTTACTGCTTCTAATTCCATTACTGTTTCTTGATTTATTATATTATATAACTTAATTGGTGCTGACCTATAATATTCTTCTTCTGTTGTTCCCTCTACTATAAAAGCATAAGTATTAGCAATTACCCCAATTGTCTCAATATTTCCATCATCATAATAATCTAAATGATATGTACTATCATCTATTGTTTCATAAGCAAATCCACAATATACCACTCCATCATTACATATATAAGCTCCCAAGTAATTGCCGGCACTATCTACTAAATCTAAAATATTAGTAGGTAATCCCCCTGACCCACCAGTACTGCTACTTTCTGAATCTTTATCTTTACCATTTTGAACTTTTCCTACTATTCCTAAAATCATTCCTGGTACAAATATAACTAGAAGAATAATTATTACGACAAATTCACCCTTTTTATTATTACTCATTATTCTTCCTCACTTTCAATTTTAATACTTTCATAACTTCCATCACTATTTAATATATCGATATATTCACTACCTAGTGAAGTACTAAACTTAAATACTGGTTTTTCATGAGTTATATAATCTGTAAAGTTCACTGTATAACCATCTGGATTACCCGCAGCTACTCCCCCATTTAAAGCATACACATAAACTTTTCCATTTTTAACTCCCCCAAAATATTTATTACCTACACTAATATAATCAAATCCCTCAGTTTCACTCCCTATTGGATTAGAATTCATATCATATAATTTTACTTTATAAGAACTATTACTAATCTTAGCCACTACATAATTACCCACCATACTCATAATTCTTCCTGGGTAATTGCCTTCTGCTGTTCCACTACTATTAATGATACTCCAGTAATCCCCCGTTTTTACTGCAATACTTGTCGAACTAATCTTTTCCATATAATCATAATCAAATCCATAAACCCCTATTGCTTGTGTTAAACTAACACTAATCATTCCATATTTACCATTTACATTCTGTGCCATAACTCTAAAATCCGCATCAACTTTATGCGAAGCCACTCCCCCATTATCTGATGTATGCGAATTAATACTTCTATAAGTTACAATATTCTTATCATCTTTTAAATCATATAAATTAATAGATTGATTACTCTCATTACTTAATAAAGGTGAATCATAAACAAATACAAACCGATTATTAATAATTGGTACCGTTGCATTTTTATTCTTCTTAACATAAGTATAATTATCTTCATAAACCGTATCAAAAGCTAACTTACAAGTACTAACACTACCCTTTTCTACATCATTTTTATTATTACAAGGATAACTACCTAATAACTTAGTCTTCCCTTCATCTTCATAAAAATATAATTTACCACCATAATAACTATAGAATTTTAACTTTTTACTTAATTCTTTATCTCTAACATCAACTACAATACTTTCCTTATCTTCCCCATCACTAACTTCAATATTTAAATTATTCCCAATTATACTTACACTGAAACTGCTTTCTTCCTTAATCTTTACGCCATCTTCATTATATATTTTCTTCCCTACATAATCCTCATCATAAAGACTTATACCTTCTTCATATAATTTATCTAAATTATAATCTTTAAAATATAATAAATCATCATCTACATATCCATAATAATCATCATAAAGACTTATAAAATCATACTTTTCATTATTAATAGTCGTCCCATCTAATTTTAATAATTGATAATTTCTCCCGTTTTTATCAGCAACAACAATGTAATTATCATTATAACTTTTTATCTGTCTATCAATATTTTTAGCTACTTCCTTATTACTAAAATCAACTAATCCATAACTACCATTCTTTGTAAAAACAAGATATTTTCCCTTTAAATAACCCAAATAATCATAAGTATAATCTATTACTACTTTAGCATCTTCACTAAATTCATATAAACCATACTTTCCCTCTTTATTCTTTACAATACTATATTTCTTATCATCATAATCTAAATCTTTAACTAATTGATATTTATCTACTACCGATTTATTTTTAATATCATAAAGAGTAATTAAATCTTCTCCTTCAATATTATCAAATATAAAAACATAACTATCATTCTTTATTTCACTTCTAGTATTTACTAACTCCCCATTTTCATAAACATTAACTACTTCATCAAAACTATCTTCTAATGAATTATAAGCTACATAACAAAGTTTCTCTTCTTTATTAGTACATTCATAGGTACCTATTTCATCTCCCCTACTATTTAATAAAGATAAAACCCCATCTTTATATATATAATTATCTTCCATTACAATAACTTCATCTGGTTTATCTCCTGATGAATTATTACTTCCTGTATCTTCCTTACTATCTCCACTAAACAAAAATATAATTAAAACGATAATAAATAATAAAGCTATTACTAATAAAGAAATTATTAAAATCTTATTCTTTTTCTCAAGATTTTTCCACCATCTTTTTAATTTCTCTATTTTGGTTAGTTTCTCTTCTTCTAGTTCTTTATACATCTCATCATTTTGTTCTTCTCTAGAAGTTTCCATTACTGGTACTGGTTCAGTATCTTCATTAGTTAAATTTTCTTCTGGAATTATATCTGCTAAATCTTCTATGGCAATCGTTTTTTCTAACTCATTATCATTCTTATCGTTCATTAAGTCCACCTCTTTATTATCTACAATTATATCACGAAAACTTATCATCCACAATATAAGTTAACTTATCGTCAAATCCATCCCTTTTATATATTCCATAAATAATTACTTCTATTCCTCGCTTATTAAACCACTCTAATAATTTATCTGTTACTACATCATTAAGTAAACAAATAAAATCATACCCTCCATAATCTTCCTCACTATTTAATACATAATTTAAAACTCCTACTTTAAATTTTCTCTCATATTTACTTAACTTTTTAATAACAGTCTTGGAAAAACTCATTACATAAATATTTCTCTTACTTTTATTTAACATCTTTACTAATTTATCTAGATTCATTTTAAAATCTTTTATCTCAATTAAAATTATTTTCTCTGTCTTAATCCTTAATAATTCCTTTAATCTTAATAATTTTAAATCAGTATAATTACTTAACTTAATTAATTTACCTTCATATATTGGATCATGATTAATTACAATAATTCCATCTTTAGTTACTCTTATATCACATTCTATTCCTATATATTTACTATCTATAAAAGCTGCTTTAAAAGCTGGTAAACTATTTTCCTTAATTTTCTTTGTCGTCTTTCCTCTATGCGCTATAAACATTAAAAATCACCTAATAAAATTTTATTAGATGACTATTCTTTTTATAATTATTCCTCAATATTTACAAATCTTATACTATAGATTACTGGTTTCTTTACTGGTGTATCTTGCGTTCCTTCAACTATTTCGCTATTAGCTAAATTATCAACTACATCCATTCCCGCAATAACTCTACCAAAAGCCGCATATTCCCCATCCAGTTGTTTTGCCGTACTATTAGCTAAACAAATAAAGAATTGACTAGAAGCTGAATTCATATCAACAGAATTTCTTGCCATTGATAAAACTCCTCTTTCGTGTTTCAAATTATTAGTAATCCCGTTTCTTCTAAATTCCCCGGTAATAGTTTCACTAGATCCTCCAGTTCCATCACCATTAGGATCTCCCCCTTGAATAACAAATCCTTTATAAATTCGATGAAAAGTTAATTTATCATAAAACTTTTCCTGAACTAATTTTTGAAAATTAGCTACCGTAATTGGTGCAATATCTGGATATAACTCTGCAATAATCACTTCTCCATCTTCCATCGTAATTTTTACATAGTTTGTCACATCCTCAGTTTGCTTATAAGTTACCCCATCTATTTCCAATACTTCCTTTTCAACCTCCTTCTTCGTACAAGAAGTTGTTAAACATAATAATGGTATTAATAATATAAATAATAATTTTTTCATTTTCTCTTCCTCTTATATCTATCTAAATATTTTTTACTCTCATTATCTATACGATATGACTCTTTAATTTTACTAATAGTTTTATTCATTGTAAAGTCATTTATTTTAGTTTTTTGGAAATATTCCTCCGTTTGTAAAGGATAAGATATATATATTTCACATAATAACCAAGCAATTCCCATATTGGTATAATACTTATCAACTTTTATTTCCTCAATTTTTTTAAATATCTTTTCTAAATTTTCCTCTTTAATATAATGATTTAATATAATTATTAAACCACATCTAACTATAAATTCATCCTCACTATTTAATAAATCTAATGCCATCTTTAAATACTTACTATAATTAATCTTTGGTAATTGAAAACTATTACAAAATATATCACATATTTCCCAATTATCTATATAATATTTCATCTTTGCAAAATACTTATCAAATACTTCTTCATCATCAATATTTGCTAAGATTAAAAAAGCTATCATTACTTCTTCTAAATAAGTATAATCCACTAAATCCAAATAATTAGTTTGATATTTCTTTTCAATTTCTTTGGCTAACTTTCTTAATTGCGGAACTCTTATTCCTATTATTTCATACTTCGTTGGGGTTAATTTTTTCGTAAATTCTCTATACTTATCTTCCCCTAAGCTAAATAAATGTTTCCGGATATTTTGATAATCTTGTAGTTCCATTCTATCACCATCTTCATTGTATTAAAAATTTATCTAATTGTCAAAATTTGGCTAGTTGTCTAAATTACTTATCTTTGCTATAATTTAACCAGAACAAATGTTTAGGAGGTGTCTTATGTTTAAACGCAATATTTTATGTATTGATTTAAAAAGTTTCTTTGCTTCTTGTGAATGTATCGAACGTGGTTTAGATCCCTTTAAAGTTCCTTTAGTTGTTGCTAATCCTAAACAAGGCAATGGGGCGATTACTTTAGCTATCACTCCCTATCTTAAAGCTCAAGGTATCAAATCCCGTACACGTCTTTATGAAATTCCTAAAAATATTAAATATACTATCGTCCCACCGAGAATGAATTTATATATTCGGAAGAGTGCTGAAGTTATGAGTATTTTCCTAGATTTTGTCGCTGAAGAAGATATTCATGTTTACTCCATTGATGAAGCTTTCTTAGATGTTACTGATTATTTAAAAATGTATAAAATGGATGATTATAATTTAGCCAAACAAATTTTAAAAACTGTCCGTGCTAAAACTGGCTTAAGCGCTACCTGTGGCATTGGTCCCAATCTCTTACTAGCTAAAGTAGCTATGGATACAGAAGCTAAAAAATACGAAGATGGAATTGCTAAATGGACTTATGATGATGTTCCAACTAAATTATGGTCCATAACTCCCCTATCCAAGATGTGGGGCATTGGTAGCCGAATGGAAAGAAATTTAAATAAACTAGGCATTAATTCGATTGGTGATTTAGCTAAATACGATTTACCAAAACTAAAAAATAAATTTGGTGTCATTGGCGAAGAACTATGGCGTCACGCCAATGGCTTAGACGAAAGTAGAATCAGTGACTGGAAAACTCGCCCCAAAGATAAATCTTATAGTCATAGTCAAGTCCTCTTTAAAGATTATAATGGTGACAATATTAAATTAATCATTCAAGAAATGACAGAAGTTATTTGTGCTAGATTAAGACAAAATAAAAAAATGGGTAGCTTAATTGGTTTAGGTATCGGTTATTCCAAAGATATTGGTAGTGGCTTTTTTCATCATATCAATTTAGAAATCCCTACTGACGATGAAGAGACTATCTTAAAAAACTGTTTAATGATATTTGATCGTTATTATAATGATTTACCCATTAGAAAAGTCACTATTAGTATCGGTAAATTAACCGAAAAAGATTCTCTCCAACTAAATCTCTTTGAAGAATATCAAGAAGTTTCCCTAAAAGATAATTACAACGCCGCTATTGATGAAGTTCACCAAAGATTTGGCAAAAATAGCTTAGTCAAAGCTTCCGCTTTAATGGAAAATTCAACTATCTTAGAAAGAAATAAAAAGATAGGTGGTCATCATGCGTGATCGAGGAATGCTTAAATGGGCACCATTTGATTCCGTAGTCTCTACTAAAAGTGTTATCCATAAATTAGCAGTCGAAAAACAGAAAACAACAATGCCCACTTTAAGCGAAGAACAAATTGAAAATATTGCTAAAACTATCTGTAATGCTTATCAACTAGGCGAAACTATTCAAATAAAATACTATAAAAATGGTTACTTCTACCTTAAAGAAGGAAAAATTAATTATATCAATTATCAAGATCAAAGTATTATGTTAAATAATAATCATATTTATTTAAGTCAAATATTCAAAATCAACAATTAAAAAACAAGTTTAGATTAACTCTATCCTTGTTTTTATTTGCTCTATAGTTAACAATTTCAAAATCTCATATAGATCTGGTGTCGTACTCTTAGTCGTTAATACTACCCGAATAATTTGACTAATATCTGCTACACTACCCTTATACATATCTGGATTTTCCTTATAAGCTTTCATATCTGCAGTATAACCAAGTTCCTCTGTACAAGCCTTTAAATTATTAAACCATATCTCCTTATCATCATCTTTATGATAGTATTTATCGATATATAAATTGAATATCTTCCTAATCTCTTCCTTATCCGTAATTTTTTGAAAATCATAATTTCTTTCCCTATTTAAAAATAACTCATCATACATATACCATATAGTTGGTTTAACTGAACTATAACAATCAAAATCTTTTCTTGGTTTTTTCTGTTCTCTTTCAATATTTAATATAGCAATTGTATAATCCCGATACTTACTAATTAAATCATAAAATTCCTTATCATAATCCTTCGCCCAATTCTTAAGTCCTTCATAAACATCTACTGCTTTCATAGTAGCCATATAATTTTTTGCAATATTATATAATTTTTCAATATCAAATAACGAACCACTAGCACTCATCTTCTTAAAATCAAAAGTAAAATCATCTATCGTTTTATCCTTATTTTGATCCATCCAACCTTCAAAATTAGAATTAGCTATTGTCATTAAATAAAGCTTTACTGCCTCTGCTGGTATTCCCTTTTCCGCATAATAACTAACTGCTGCTTCTGGATCTTTTCTTTTAGATAATTTTCGTCTAGAACCATTCTCATCAATTTTCATTA
>CANQIR010000043.1 GCA_947624095.1 uncultured Bacilli bacterium | reverse complement strand
ATCACCTATATAAATAAATTCATTTGTTTTATCATTGTAATAAGCACTAGAATCCATTCCATCATTTACAAATTCTAACATTTCTATAACATCATCTAATTTTACCTTCATTATTACTTCCCTCCCTTTCCAATAAATCCTAGTATTCCAAGCCAGTAATGAATTTTAATATGCAATTAATCGCTTCATCTATTGGCAATTCTAACCAATAATTTTTAGTATATCAAAGTTTCTAATGAATCTGTTACTAATT
This sequence comes from uncultured Bacilli bacterium, assembly GCA_947624095.1. Classification (GTDB taxonomy): domain Bacteria; phylum Bacillota_I; class Bacilli_A; order RF39; family UBA660; genus CALVJF01. The sequence goes on along the minus strand of CANQIR010000043.1, from coordinate 8,393 downwards.
AATATACATTATTTATATATGAACTTTTAGAAATTTCCAAAATATAGCTACTTCTTCTTTTTGCTATTTTCTAATATGTAATAATTTATCGTATGTACCGTCTCTACAAGAAAATCATATTGTTTAAAATACATTATAACTTCCGATGCATCACCTTTAGAATAATAACCTTCTGGAACATTTTTATTTTCTTTCATTGTCCCTTTGAAAAATTTTATAAAATCTGGATTAGCTTTATTTATCCGATCTAAATACTCTTTAGCCTTCTTATCATTTCCTTGCTTATAATAAAGTATAAATAATGGAAATAATATTTCTAAGTTTTCCTCAGAATATTTTTTATATAGCTTAAGCATATCACTTTCTTCTTCTAAATAAGCATATATAGCCATAAGTAAATACCTAGCACCCATATTATCATTTTTATTTAATTTAAGAATCTCTTTACAAATATCGCGGGATTGCTTTATTTTACCATCCAAAATTAAGTAATTAGCTTTTAAATATAAACCTCTAATATATGGTCTAGTTTCAAATAGTCCATAAAAATGTCCAATATTATCCTTATCAAAATATCCTTTGACTTTTAATCTAGCCTTTTCATTTTCCAATCCCTCTTCTAATAATTTCCACCATTTTAAAGGATTATCTTCTAAATGTACCTGAAATAGTAATGCATCAAAGCAATCAGGACACATATTGTATGCTTCTTTTGCATATTTTATAGCTTGTGTTTTAGATCTAGCTTTTTCTGCTTTTTCTAATAGTTCATAAGCATCATCCAATATTGTATTTTCATACTCAATCTCACCAGCGTTGTATTTTTTAATAAATTCTTGTAATTTTTCATTCAATTCTTTTTCATTTTTTGCATCAGTATTAGCTAAAAATGCATTTATCATATTATTAAGTTTATTATTCATTTTACTTCTCCTCTAATATTTTTTTAATATATTTTGTGTATTTCCGCAGAATCCACTGCAGGACTTTATTTAGTAATCCAAACAATTTTGTGTTAAATCAACATTTTCAATTAAACCTATTTCTCTTAAATAAATATAGTCATTAATTTAATATAACTGATTTCCACACCATCTTATACCAACTAATATTTTACTTAAATTCGAATCATAAAACCTCCTATTTTAGATAAATAATCTTTCCTTAAAAGCATACCTATCTCCTCTGATAACATTATATATCATTTTTATATTTTTACAAAGTTATTACACTCAACCGTAATAACTTTTAATAACAAGCTGACATATAGTTACGACTGAGACTACTAATAATCAAAGCATCAATAACTCATTTTAACAATCTCAGTCCTCATCCTCCGAATAATAATCGTCCTCATCATGCTCCCCATCTTCTTCAAAATCCCAAGGATCATAATCCCCTTTTCTAACTAAATCCTTCTGCCAATCATCTAAGTAGTAATTATCCATCTCTTCTTCCTGCCTTTTATCTCTATGGTTTCTTCTATTACTTCTATTACCAATCGAATCTGCTAAACTTAATCCCGCAACTACATCCAAAACACCAGAATCTGTATCTTCTTCCATATCATCTAGCTCGTCATCATCAGAGTACTCAGTCTCCTCGGTCTCCTCCATATCCAATAAATCCTTAATCTCCTCACGTAAAATATCAAAAATATTGATAACTTCCTCTAATTTATCTATCATCTTATTCGTAGTTAACGACATTTTTAATTTTTCTAAAATTTTCTCTATTTCCCTATCATACCGATTAACATCCTCTAAATATTCCTTCACATCCTCAACGGGAAAATGTCCCATATTATCATCAAGATATTCTTTAACTCTCCTATTCATTTCCCTTATAGCTTCAATATCCTTATTAATCTCCGCAATTATAATCTCTTCATTTTTCTTATCAACAATCTTACATAATACCGCATATATATGCTTACAATATTTGTTATCTCTTGCAAAATAAGGACAATCACAGCTTGCAGCTTCCACATTCATCGTATTAGAAACCATCTTAATAGATACATTATAATCTTTAGTACCTTTAACTACCCCCTCATAACTATCCCCATCATTTTTAAAATTCCTAACATATCCTTTAACATAGTAATCAATACCTCGCCATTTTATACTCTCCTCAACCAATCCGTCATACATTTCTCGTCTATATAAATTTAGTTTGTTCTTTAAATCTATACCCGCTAAATCCGGTATTTCTTTCTTTTTTACCCAAACCTCCTCTTGAGGTTCTTCCAAAATATCATTAGCTTTCTTCTTACTACTTAACTCTCTAATTTTCTTAACAATCCACTTAAAAAAAGCTCCTAAAAGTATAAATGTTTCATATATTGCTGACCCAATTATTATAAATATCTCTTTAAAAAAATAAAAAGCAACAACAATTATAACAGTCAACATTTTAGCTAACATCTGCCACGCATAATCCATCGTTTACTCATCCCCAAACTCCAAACATTCCCAAATCACCCATATTATAACACATTTTACTTTTATTACTAGCCATAGATTCACTCGCTTAATTTGTACCACTAAAAAACCAACAGTTGTGCTGGTTCTCTCGCTATTTACTCCTTAACTTACAAAATCTTTAATAGTTCATCTGCTATCAAATTAATAACTACATCCTTATTCTCTTTTCTACTAGCTTTATCAACTACCACATCCTTTTCATAATATTTATCCTCATCCCTATCATAAATACTTATAAAAACTCTATTATCTTCTCCATATAAATTATTTTTATCTAATCTATTCAACTTTCCAGTAATCCCTACTCCATAATTAGCATTAGCAAATATTGCAATATTCCTACTCATTTCTTTAGCTGTCTCATCACTATAAACCGAATACTTATCAATTACTTCAGCCCGAACTCCCATTTTAATTTTATATTCATTAGAATAAGTAACTGCACTAAACTTTAATACCTCACTAGCTCCCTCAATATTCGTAATTGCATTAGCAACTCCTCCACCAGTACAAGATTCCATCGTACTAATAAACTTACCTTTTAAAGTTAATATTTCAATAATTTCTTTTAATTTACTATCCATAATTATCACCATCTTAATTATACAAAAAAGCAACTACTTTTCATAGTTACTTTTTTACTTCCTTATTTTCTATTTTTCTTAAATACTAAGAAGTACCATCCAGCTCCTCCAAGCACAAGAACAACACCAACACCTAAAGCTATCCAAGGAATAATACTTCCTTCATCTTCACTTTCATCAGTAGCATCTTTCTTATCCTTATCTTTTGCTGAATCTTTATCTTCTTCCTTATCTTCTGAATCCTTATCATCTTTGTCATCATTGTTATCCTGATCCTTATTAGATTCAGTATCTTTTTCAGTATCGACATTTTCATCCTTACCAGAATCATTATCAACTACATTATTATCTTCACTGCCACTATTACCATTGTTATTATTTTCATTTTCTTTTTCATCATCAAGCCAAGATAATGTATTAGCTAATTTCTCGGTATCATCATCTGCATTAAACATATTAAATAATGCCATATTTTTCATTCTAATCCATCTCTCCTAACTAATCTCTATTCAATATAGCCATCTGCTCTTCATTTATCAATACATAATGTCCATAATCACTACTATAAGCACTTAAATAATTCTTATTATTTTCTCGATCATCTATTACTACTAATTCCGCTCTACCAGATAATAAATACTTATGCATATTATCCTTAACACTATCCATAAATTTATTACTATCATTAATATTATCTTTATTTATATAAACATATTTCAAGAAAACATTAACACTATCAACATAATCAATATAACCTAATATATAATAATTACCATCTTCCATAATAATATAGTCTATTAAATTTTTACAATCTAATTCCACTTCATATTTAGTCGTCTCATTTAAAAGCACTAACTTATCATCAACAGTTTCCAATAAAACCTTAGTATTATCCTTACTCATTTCATACTTATCATAATTATCATATATAACAGCATAATTCTCTAAAGATAAATTTTCAAAAGTATAGGTATTCCCCATCTTTGAAGATATAAGACCATTTCCCATCGTAAATAATAAATAAAATACTATCGCTAATATAGAATAACCAATAACTGCTTTCTTTTTTGGCTTTTCATCAATATTATTAATATAAGGTATAATAACCAGTAACTGTGATAAAACTACTAACACCCCAAATATGATACCAATTATAGAAAAACTCATTGTTAATTCAGTAGTTTCGGTAACCGGCATTATATCATTTAATAATAAAGAAAAATCCCATAAGCCATGTAATAAAACTACTGACCATATATTCTTCGTCTTATAGTATATTACCCCAAATACAATCCCTATTCCTAAAGCATTTAATACTTGCGAAATAGTCGTATATACGCCTTGGCCAATAGAAAAAATATTTCCTAAATGCATTAAACCAAATATAGTGGCACTAATGATAATTGAATACCAGATTCCTTTTTTACTATCTCCATATCTTTCTAAAAATTCATTAAGTAACCAACCTCTACATAAGAATTCCTCACAAACTCCTACTAAGAAGCTACCAATTACCAAATTAACTAACGAAAGTCCACCCGTAAATCCCTTACCAGCAAAACCAAATAATATAATAAATAAGATACTACCTATAATATAGAATAAACCATAAAATAAACCCGTACTTACTTTTTCTCTTTTTTGCGTAAATACATAGGAGTTTTTAAATAATAACATTACAATTAATACTAAAACTGCTAATACCGCTTCTGATATTACAAAACTCCCTTGAGGATAATTATAAATTGCTTGGACAATTAATCTTCCACCAGGTCCCCATATTATTCCTTCTGCAATTATCACAAAAAGAAAAAACATCAATATCGTATATATAATAACATTAATCTTTTTCTTTTCCATAAATTATTCCTGTTCTTTCATCTGATCATCAGTTAATAAAACATTAGGTATCTCTATTTCTTGACCCATATATTCACAAGTTGATACCTCATCATCTTTTACTACACAATCTTTAGCATCTTTAATAACAACAAGTCCAAATAAAGTAATACATAGTATAAATATAGCTACAAAACCTATTATCGTCCCTGCTATCGCTATACCTTTATCTTGTTTTTTCCCTAAGAATCCCAATACGACCCCTACTACAGCAACTAATATACAAATTACTACAATTGCCATTGCTACCTTAATATTACTTGGTAAATATATAAAAGGTATTAAAGCTATTAATGCTAAAACTAAAGAAGCTACTGCTAAACGTCTATCCTTTTTCATAATCTCACTCCCTCCAACAATATACTTGTCAATATAATTTTATCTTAATCCCAAATAAAAAGCAATCTTGCAATCGCTTTTTAATCAGTTAAAGTCACATTAACTTTACTCTGTTTACCATTTCTATAATACGTTATTTCTACTGTATCGCCAACTTCATATTTATATAATTGATATCTTAACATCGCTACCGAAGTAATATTGGCATCTCCCATCTTGGTAATTATATCATTCGTTTTAAGTCCAGCCTTGGCAGCACAAGATCCTCTTTCAACATCAGCAATTACAACTCCAGCTGATACATTATCCGGTAATTTTATGCCATATCTATCTAAATATAAAGTATTTCTTACATCATACATTGATATTCCCAGTACTGGTCTTACTATTTCTTCTCCATTTTCCAATTTTGTTGCTATCTCTAAGGCATCTTCAATTGGTATAGCAAATCCCATACCTTCAACCCCAGTCGAAGCCAGCTTAAGTGAATTTATTCCAATTACTTCACCATTAGAATTAGCTAATGGTCCACCACTATTTCCTGAGTTAATAGCAGCATCCGTTTGTAATACCTTCATAATCCAATCAGCTGAACTAGAATTATCCGTACTAACTTCCACCATTCTATCTTTACCAGAAACTATTCCTCTTGTAACTGTCCAAGAATAAGTTGCACTATCAAGTGGTGCCCCAGTAGCAAATACCGTATCACCTACCTTAGCATCAGTACTACTACCAATTTCTGCTACTGTAATAATATCTTCTTTATCTACCGCTAACACTGCAATGTCCGCATAACTATCACTACCTATAATATCAACTTCTATTCTTTTACCATTTGTAAAAGTTGCATATACTCTATTACCATCTTCAATAACATGATTATTTGTTAATATATAAGCAGTCTTATCATCCTTTAACTTATATACAAAACCTGTACCACTAGCTATTGCTCTATTATCTTCGTAAGTCTCAACAACAACTACCGCATCATATATCTTCTCAACAGCATCACTAATCCCTTTTTCATTAACTGTTACTTCCTTTTCCAACTTATTTATATTCGTTACTGAAGAAAGCTGTGTTGGAAAAAAGTAAAACAATCCATACATTACTACCGCTCCAACTACAATACAACATAAACATAATACAATAGTTAAAGCCCAATTAGTCTTTCTCTTATTAGTTTCCATAACTATCCATCCTTACTATATCTTTATAATTTAATGGGAAACCAATCTTATCCAATACTTTCCTTATATTAATACTATTAAGTCTACCTTCAAGTAATGATATTTCATAACTAACTTCATTCATAAACATTGTAAAATCCTCTTCTCTCAACAACTGTTTAAGAATAATTACTAGAGCGAATAAGTCATCCTTACCATAGATATACTCGCCATCCATCATTGGTATTCCCAAATAATAATGATACTTTGTATCATCAATCCTTCTCTGTGTCCTATGGTCATATAAAACATCTTCGTGTGCACATAAATTACGATAATTAGCTAATATTGGTAAATAGACTAATAAATCATCAACAGCTATTCCATAAACTTCTGCTATTTCAACTTGATCTTCCTTCTTTAATACAGAATATAATTCACTAACTATTCCAAAAGATAATACCTTAACAACTACCCATAAAGGAACATAACCATAATTAGTCATATAGTGAGCCGTCGCTGCATGTTGGCCCCCATTAATTCTAATCTGTCTTTTCATCTTCTTTATTAAGTCATTAATTTGTCTACTCTTCTCCGGATCTCGACTAAAGTTCGAAGCATTTAAATAATTCTTTTCTTTAATCCCATATTTCTTTGATAACATATAAGAAAATATACTCTTAGCATTATTCTCAACAATCAACAAATTCTTAAATACAATATTTCTAATTTGCCGATCAAAAGTAAATAATGAGTACAATTCTCTAAATGTTGTCCCCGGTATAAACATTCTATCTTGTGGTGACTTTAAAAATAGATGTCTATAACCACTAATAAAGAAATAATTTTCTCGAAGAAGTATATCTTTTGTATAATCATAATCTTCTATTTCCAATCCTTTGCTCTTTAGTATATCTATCTGCTCATCCAAAGTTTTAAATGTCTTTAACATCCTAGCCACCACCTATTGTAATAGCATTATACCACAAAGAACATTAAAATTATAGCCATTTATTATGGAATAATTGTCACAAAAAAATGAAGATTTTGTGAAATTATGTTATTATATTCATAGGTGATAACTATGCCAGCAACTATTACTCATAAAGAACATGCTACTGAAGTATATGAAAGACTGCCAATTGATATTCAAGAATTAGTATCTATTAACCATATGCAAGTCTTTGCGCAAAGTCACGATTACTTATATCATTTTCAATCCCTTAATAAACAGGAAAACCAAGCTATCCATAAACTTGGTCATACCGCTCATTCCTCAAACACTCAAAATTACTTAATTAATATTGTCCGTAATATCAAAGAACTGAAATTGGAAAATGATCCAGAAGCCATAGCATACCTCTACGGTTCTATCTGCCACTTTGCCTTAGACTCTAAAGCCCATCCCTTTGTATTCTATAAAACTGGCACCTATCATAATACTAAAGAAACTGAAAAATATCACGGAATGCATACCCTAATGGAAACCGAATTAGATGCCTATATTTATAACAAAAATTATCATAAAGACTTGAAAAATATCAAAACAACTAAAGAAGTAATTCCCAATATTACCATTAAACAATCAACTTATAATTTAATAAATCTATCCTATCAAAAGTCCTTTAACAAAAATAATATTGCTCATTATTACCTCAAAGGAATATCTCACGCTCAAATTAAATTACGTTTCCTCTGCCAAGATCGTACTGGTCTCAAAAAACAATTATATAAACTAATTAGTAAAATTATCTATCATAATTCTACTGTTTTATCAGCTTATAGCTACCATATAAAAGAAATTAATCCTAATTATCTAAATCTTGATCACCAAACGTGGCACCATCCTTGTAATAATGAGCCATCTACTAAATCATTTGATGACTTATATGAAGAAGCCGTAATGTTTGCAC
>CANQIR010000042.1 GCA_947624095.1 uncultured Bacilli bacterium | reverse complement strand
CTTTGGGATGGTGCATATTTAAGTAAGGAATATTTGGAAGATGAATCATATGGGCCATTGAAATATAAAGTATTAAGAAAGCTAATAAGCCATAGATAATTAGAGGAGCAATAGATGATTTATGTTCTTTTTCACCAGTATAGACTCCCCCACTTTTAAAGCCGGCTTCCGCTATATAGCGTTCTAAATCAGCAATGGTTAAATTATCGGCATAATTGATTAGAACTTCAGCTAGAATTAAATTAACACTAGCAGTAACTCCAGGTTGTTTATTTAAATATTTTTCTAAGCCAGATGAACAAGCACTACAGGTCATACCTTCAACTTTTAAAATAACTTTTTTCATTAATCTAATCTCCTTATTAAATCAATAACTTCATCAATAATTGATAAATCATTATTTTGGATATCTTTAACTACACAAGTTGATAAATGATTTTTTAAAATATCACATTCGACACTTTTAAGTGACTTACTAACAGCGGAAATTTGAATTAGGATATCGCGGCAATAGCGATCTTCTTCTACCATCTTAGCAATACCGTGTATTTGACCTTCAATGGTTTTAAAGCGAGTTAGTAAGTAATTTTTATCAGCACTATTACGTACTTTCTTTTTAAGCATATTTATCACCGGGCAAAATTATACCACCCCCTAGGGGTGGTAGTCAATTATTTACTCTTCTTTAAATAATACTGTAATATCTATTTCTAAGACTAAGGCTATTCGCCATAGAGTACCTAAAGAAAATGTTTGATGATTTTTGCTTTCGATATTAGAGATAAACTGAGTAGAATAGTTCATCTTCTCGGCGAGTTGCTCTTGCGTTAAGCCCTTTAGTTTACGTTGCTTTTTAATATTTTTAGATACTAATTCGTAAATATAATTTTCGTTGTCACGCTCAAACATAACTCACCGCCTCTCTTATACATTCTCTCATTAAAAAGTTAGATTAAACTTACTCTATTCGAGTAACTTTATGCTATAATGATACATATTAAGTAAGGCAAATTTTGTCGAATTTTGAAGGATAAGGAGTTTTTAAAATGTTAATTGACGGGAAAGTAGATAACGAAGTGGAAAAGAAAGGTAAAAAGGCATTGCTTTTTGGACTTTTGTTAGTCGTATTAGGGACATTATTAGTGGGAATTTATTATTTTAGTAATCAAAATGACAAAGTTTTGAAGGAAGAAACCCAAGAAAATGATAATAGCGAAGAATATATTCCTAAATTAGAAGTTACGGATGAATTAGTAGAGGTTTATCCAGAGATAGATAGTGATGAATCTATAGGACAAATTAAAAAGAAGGAAATATACCAAATAATTAATCATAAAGATGGTTGGTATGAGATAGTATTTAATGATAAAGTCGGTTTTATTAAAGAAAATGGGATTAGAGAATTGGAAGTAAATAAGAGTAAAAGTTTAGTATACGTTTTTGTAGGTGGGGAAGATGATACTTTTTCTACTAATCTAATTGAATTTTTAAAAAATGAGGTTTCATTTAAAGATAAGATTTATTTAAAAATTTATAAAGTTAAAGAGGATAAATTAGGGAAAGTAATTTATCAAAAATATTTAGAAGAATTTATGATAGATGGTGATGGTACTCCCCTACTTGTTTTAAATGGTAATTATATGTATGGATATAATGATAGTATGAAGCAAGATTATGAATTATTTTTTGAAACAGAGTTAAAGAAAAACACCTAGAAAGGTGTTTAACTTAAATAATTAATTGGCAGGATAAGTAAATTTAAGATTGGCAGCTTCTTCTTTTGGTTGAAATTCCTTAGTTCTTTTTTCCATTGTTAATTGGAGCAGATAATCAATATCATCAGGGACGGTAGTAAACCAGCCATTTTCTTTAGCTGTAGCTAGAATATTTAAGTACAAATTAGCAGTAGAACGGTATTTTTGCTTTTCTTCAAGATTGGAACTTTTTTTAGCACTAAGCATTTCACTACGATAACCATTAAAATAGGCATCAGCATCGAACCAATAATTATCACGACTAATTAATGATAAAATAGCGATAGTTCTAGTAAAGGCCGCATCTTCATCGGAAACATCAATCTTGATTAGATTAACTAGGAATTCTTCGTATTCACGTTTATTAATATTAGCTAAATAAGGTCTTAGTAACTCTAATGCTTTACCAATGTTATGGTTAATTAATTGACTATATATATCATCGATTGTAACAGTTTCAGTATCTGGTGTTAATGCACTATTTGGCTCTGATTGACTTAAAGATTTATCTTGTTTAATTTTTTCAATGGTAGCAATTATTTCTTTTAATAAAAGATAATAAGCTGTTCTTTGATAATTGGAATTATTTTGTTGATAACTTTTGATGAGCAAATCGAGGGCTCGTTGATAATCATGATTTTTGATAGCTTGATTAGCTGTTACTCTAGTTTTATATTCATTGGTAACTAAAGGGATTTGCTTAGTAGCTTTAATAGTCATTAAGTCATTTAATAAGGCACGATTTACAACAAAGAAACGACCTAAGTGAGATGTTTTACTTAGATTATCAAGATATGTAAGAGCTCCTTCATAGTCTTTATTAGCAATCAATTCAGTAACTTGGAGACGATTTGTTTTTTCAACTTTTTCGGCTGATATAGTTAGATAGAAAAGCATTTTATGATAGATAGTTTTTTGGTCTTTAGGAAGTTGATCAATTTCTTTTAAAGCTACACCAAATTTATGATGCCATAAATCTTGAATAATTTGGGTATAATCAATACTTTCGGAATTAGGTAAGTTAAAGCTAGTTGGTTCATAATTAAGGACAACATTTAAGTAGTCATCGGGAAGTTTAGTAATTACGCTAAATAACCATAAACATAGACAATATTTCTGGTCTCCTAAATTGATATTCATTAAGTCAATAAATAAGTTAAATGCTTCATTATATTGAGAAGCTCTTAAGAGTTCAATAATTTTAGTAATTAATTCATCTTCATTTAGATTATTGGTGGCTTGGCAAATTTTTAAACATTTACTACCTTGAAGATAGTTGCCATTATTCATTAATTCTTCACCAAAACGTCTAAAGCTATGGTAATCACCTATCGTATAATGACCATAACTAACTCGTTTTAAAACGCCAGTTTTAGCTAATTTACTTAACTCGGTAGCAGCAAAGCCACAACTATATAATTTTTGCGTTGTTAATTCTTCGCCTTCTATTACGGCAATATAAGCCTTTTTTATTTTTTCTTCGATTTTCATTTTACAATTCTCCTATATCTATAAATATTAGTATAACAAAAAATGGTTAAATAAAAAACCTGTAATTTTACAGGATGCGTTTTCTTAAATGGCGTCCCCGAGAAGATTTGAACTTCCGACCCCACGCTTAGGAGGCGTATGCTCTATCCAGCTGAGCTACGAGGACATTTATGTAAAGTAATTATATCATATTATTAATAAAATTGATTTATTTTTTAGAACGGGATAAAATAATTATAAGAATAGTAGGTGTTTGGATGGCAATAAGACAAGAAGAAATGGGTTTATTAATTAGAACAATTCATAAGTATATTAATGAATATAATGGTAGACAATTTATTAATTATTATGATTTATTTGGTATTGATAAAAGTTTAAGTCCTGAACAGATTCAAGATTATATGACTAAAATGAGATTTAGAGTGTTATTTCATCCAGATTTTATTTATAATGTTCCTGAACATCTAAGAAGTGTCTATCCGGAAGTATGTGAATGTTATAAATCATTTTATCAAATTGTTATAACACCATATAAGAAAAAAGAATATGATCAAAAATTAATTAAAGAAGAAAAGGAAAAACAGAAAGCTAAATATACTTATTATGAAGATAGAACTATATCATTTGATGAAGAAAATGAAGAAGATGAGCTGGAAAAAGAAAAGGAAAGATTATTTCTAATATTTGGAAAATATTTATTACCAACTTGTGCAAAGTATGGAACTAAAAATTGTGCTGAAGCTATTAGAAAGTATATTACTAACGGCTATTTAAATGGATTTACGAGAAATCAGGGAACGAGGGATAAGATTACTTCTATTAGTCGGAATATTGTTTTGGAATGTATGTTTAAAGCTTATCCGGGTTTAGATAGTATTCAAATAGCTAATTGTGTAGTTGAGGATACAGAAAGATTTGCTAATTCTTTTGTAAGTGAAGCTACTTTGGAAACTTATCAAAAATATAATGCTAATCAAGCAAAGTATGCTTTAGCTAAATTAATTAAAGAAGGTAGTATTCAAGGATTTACTAATCGTAAAACTAGAGAGAAATTACGAGATATAGAATTATCTAGTCCAACATTAATGTTTATTATGGCTAAGGAAATGGGATTAGATGTAGCATATGGAGTACATATTGGTGATATTAGTTATTTAGTAGATGAGTATTTTAAGGGAATTGAGGAATTAAGAAATTCTCATAGTTATGGATATAAGTAAAAAAGTTTGGAATGCCAAACTTTTTATTTGTAAATGATGATATTAAATAAGAATAAAGCCCAAATATTAATTAGTAAGCTAGCTTTATAACGATACATTTCGTATAAAGCAACGATTTTATCAACGCCACTAACTAGCCATGCTTCTTTGTACTTTGGCTTATCCCCTTTTAAGGGAAACATATGGGATTTAATAATATTTTCTTGGATATTATTAAGATTATAGTATTTAATTGCATTATTATAGGCTAATTGGGGATGAATAGTTAGTTTAGCTGTCTTAGAGGCATCTTTCATTTCATCATCAGTATAAAAATCGTGTAATAAAGCAGCTCTAGTTGTTTGATTATTATTTTTTAGATGAAATAATTTGCCTACGCGATAAGTTGTTTTAGCAACACGGACTACGTGTTCATATCTGGTTATCCCGTGATGTAATTCGTTATTTAATTTATTAAAATCTTCATTATTTAAGATGTCACTTACTACTGCTTCAAAGGATTGAGTTGTATTTTTACTCATCTTTTTCACCTCGGACTAAATCATTTTAGCACATTTTAGAATAAAAATAAAGGGTTTGGAATTTTTAAAAATTCTTGACTGTAAATGAAGAGTTTTTTAATTGATGTTTTGCCACCACTCTTCCTGATATTTATTATATTCTGAGAAATTTACAGTTTGACCAATTTTAGGTATAAAATAGGAAAGATTTTGACTTTTAGCATATTGAGTGAAAGCTACGGCCGTATCATCCCAAGGATGATTTGCTAGACGGAATGCGCCCCAATGGATAGGCATTGCTACTTTAGTATGAAGGTCGATAGCAGCTTGCACGGATTCTTGAGGTTTCATATGAACATTTGTCCAGTTAGCATCATACTGACCAGAATCTAAAAGAGCTAAATCAAATTCACCATATTTTTGATATATTTCATTAAAATGATTATAATATCCACTATCACCACTAAGATATACTTGGTAATTAGCTGATTTTAGGACATAGGAACCCCATAATGTATTGCCTTGATCACCTAAACTACGACCAGAATAATGACGAGCGGGAGTTAAAGCAATCATTAAATCAGAAAAATTGGTTTCTTCCCACCAAGCTAAGTTGGTAATCTTATCTTGGTTAATGTGCCAACTAATTAGATGATTTTCAATACCTAAAGGAACAATGTAATGACTAACTTTAGAATCAATATTTTTGATAGTTTGATAATCTAAATGGTCGTAATGGTCATGAGTAATTAATACTAAGTCAATAGATGGTAATTCTTCAATAGATAAAGGAAGATCACTAAATCTTTTAGGACCAATAAAAGAAACGGGAGAAGTTATATCATTAAACACTGGGTCGACTAAGATATTGAGACCATTTAGGGTAATTAATAAACTGGAATGACCAAGCCAAGTAATGGTAAAATCTTCTTTAGAGGGATTTTCTGTTATAATTGGTTTTTCAACAGGTATTTTATCAGTAGGAATAGGTTTTTTATGAGAAATAAATTCATTGGTACCATTATTACTCATTAAGGTAAAGTCACCTTCATTTTGAAATTTATTAGCTTGGTAATTACTAGCTCTTCTAGCATAATCTAAACGGTCGCTTTTAGATGGAGAAGAACCAAATGGCGGCCAAAGAAGAAGAAATAAAATAACTATTACCGTGATAATTAATAAAATGATAAGAATACGCAATAAAATGCGGAATAGTATATGGTTAGCTAAAAATTCAGACATATCTTCTCTACCCTACTTTCTCTAAGTTAAATTATACAAAAGTAGAGAAAATTATTCAACGGAAATGAAACGATCAATATTAGATAAATAGTTAGATGAATTTAATGTTTCAGTAGTTACTTGCATATTTTTTAAATTACCGGAGGCACTGATTACCATATAATTGGTATCTTTTTGTCCTAGGTAAATTAAAACGTGACCATTTTGATATAAAAGAGAGGGATAATTTTTTTGAAGAAGTTCTAATTTAGCATTATTGGTTAAATTTTTTAAAGAAGAAATTTTACCTACACTATCTTTTTGATCACTAGTATTTCTGGGGAAAATAAAGCCGAATACTCGGTAGATATTCGCAACATAACTAGAACAATCTACACCGTTACCTTCCCCACCCCATTTATAAGGTGTACCTTCGTAAGCAAAAGCTAAAGCATAGAGATTAGGTTTAGTATAAGGTAAGTAGCCAATACTGGCACTATTTTGGGGAATGGTAATTTTATTAATTATTAAATTATCTTGAGAATCTTTAGCAGGAACGGCAAATTCATAACCATTTTTATTGACGCCAAGGTATGGTAATTTGGTACTCATATCTAGTAAGAGATTATCAATTTTTAGAAGGGGTTTAGTAATAATACCAAATTTTGTATTGGTAAAATAATCTAGTTGGTCTTCATTGGCATAAACAATATCGTTAGAGGGGATCCAACCAATATAGGTAGTGGAAATAACTAAGACAAAATTAGAATCTAGACTTTGATGAAGGACTAATACTGGTTCGTTAAGATGGAGTTCAGTTTCTTGGATAGCATCGAAGTTGGCTAAATTTTGAGTACTATAAAAATGTTTAGTAGTTGGTAATGATTTTAGATTTGTTCGATTAGTAGTTAAAGCTCGTTTTGGATAGATAATTTCTGGTAGATTAGAAAGATTGCGATTAGCTAAGGCATTATTAATATCTTTAGGAGTTATAGAAAATTTATTGTCGTACTTAGGAAGTGCGGGAGCTGGGTATTTTTCAAGCATTTTTAATACTTCAGATTTGGTAAGGGAAGAAATATTTAAATCATAGATGCTAGATGTTTTAGATTTAATTATAGCATTATAACTAGTTATTTCTTCGGGAGTAAGAATTATTTCATCAGAGACTTGTTCTATATAATATTTAGCATTTTCAGGAATATCTAAGATATATTGATCATTATATGGATCATCATAGGTTGGGATATTTAATTCTTTACTAGTTGTGAAAGCTGTATAGATTAGTAAAATAAGTAAAAAGATTATTATTTTTCGCATTTTTATCACCAATATTATTTTGTGATGAGGAGTTATTTTTATGATAAAAAAAAATCCCTAACGGGAATTAAATCTTAATTTTAGTTTTTCGTAATCACTAGTTTTGGAAATAATATTATAGTTATGGGTTTGACGGAAGATACGACGATCTCTTTCAGCCATTTCTAAGACTTCTAAAGCGATATCCATATGTAGAATACCATCTAGATGATCGATTTCGTGAGATAAGACAGTAGATTCAAAACCAGTGAACATTTCTTGATGTTTTTTACCTTTAATATCTTGGTATTTTATTTCCATTCGATAAGGACGTAAAACATGACCCATATTATTTAAGCAACTAGCACAGGCTTCCCAATATTCAGTTAAACCGATTTTCTTTGTAATAACGGGGTTTATTAAAATACGAGCTTCATTATAGGAATTATCTAGTTTTTTATCAGGATTTTCTTGATATTCGTTAACGATATCTAGATTAGTATTTTTAAGGTAAATGATTCTTTTGGGAATCCCTATTTGGATGGAAGCCATAGCTAGGACATCATTATTAAGACAGTAAGATTCTAAAGCAGCTATTTCTTCTTGTAACATTGGATCAGGGAATTTAACTGGTACAGACTTCTGTCTTAAGTATTGTTCATCATTAGCAATTGTTTTTAATTCATAATTATTCATTTTTGCCTCCAATAGATAGTATCTAAACTTTTAATTAATTTAATTGTAGCACATTTTTAACATAATTGGGCATTTATCATATAGTGTAAAAGGAGGTATAGATATGGATTATGATTATCATTATGGAAACAAAGCTTATAAATACTATGGAAATTATGGGGTGCAATATACTAAATATCATATTTTAGCACCGGAGCAAGAACAGGAAAAACAACCGGGAATGGAATATTTAATGGTACCCCAACCAATATTTGATAATCCGGATTATAAAGGCAGTGGAAAATTGAAAGATAAAGTAGCAATTATTACTGG
The DNA here is from genome assembly GCA_947624095.1 of uncultured Bacilli bacterium. Lineage (GTDB taxonomy): Bacteria > Bacillota_I > Bacilli_A > RF39 > UBA660 > CALVJF01. Next base: position 568 of record CANQIR010000042.1, on the reverse strand, counting down.
TGGTGATAGTGGTTTAGGAAAATCCGCTGCTATTGCTTTTGTCAAGGAAGGTGCTAAAGTAGTAATCCCCTACTTAGATGAGCATAGGGATGCGGAAGAAACTAAGGAATATATAGAAAATTTAGGTGGCGAATGTTTATTAATATCAGGGGATATTCGGGATAAGAAGTTTTGTGAGAAGATTGTTGAATGTACTTTAGAAAAGTTTGGAAAAATAAATATCTTAGTTAATAATGCAGGAGTGCAATATCAGGCAGATAGTTTAGAAGATATTAGTGATGAGCAATTTGATAAAACGATGAAAGTTAATATTTATGGAATGTTTTATTTAACTAAAATGGTACTACCACATTTACATAGTGGAGATTCAATTATTAATTTGTCTTCCGTAACTACTTTTTATGGGGAACCACAACTCATTGATTATGTAACAACTAAGGGAGCGATTGTGGGATTTACAAGAAGTTTGGCAAGAAATTTGGCTTTAAGGAATATTCGAGTTAATGCGATTGCTCCAGGATTTTTTTGGACACCATTACAACCAGCTTGTTGGGTTAAAGAAAAAATA
>CANQIR010000041.1 GCA_947624095.1 uncultured Bacilli bacterium | reverse complement strand
TATTGCATTCAACTACAGTACCATTTACATATTCAATTATTGGTCGCATAAATTCAGGTCTTAAGTAATTTTGATTGCCTCTTTCACCTGAGTGAACTTTAACTGCTACTTTACCTTTTAGTTCATGATTTAAAGCCTTATACATTTTGACAACACTTTCGGGAGTTAATTCTTTAGTGAAATATACTTTAGCTTTTTCCATAAAATCCTCTTTTCTATAAATATATTATACTTTAAATTGAGAAATTTAAGCAAGAATTTAAAAGTCTCTTTAAAGGGACTTTATAAAACTATATGGTTGCTCCAGCAGGATTCGAACCTGCGAAATGTCAGGGTCAGAGCCTGATGCCTTACCGCTTGGCTATGGAGCAGTGATTACTTGTTTATTATATCACTGATTGAGAAATTAAAAAAGAAGAATTAATCGTTTATAAATAGTTTTAATTCTCCTTTTTTATTAGCTTCAATGATAGCATTATAAATCATATCTTCGACATTACGAGCTTTTTTGGGATGAACAAGATAGCGAGCTTCTAAAGTTATGTGATCATTATTAATCTTAGTATAAATAATAGGCTCTAAATTATTGAAATATATACGATATTCGGTACTGGCTTGTTCAATAGCATTTTCCATTTTATGAGGAATTCTTTTGAGGATTTCATTTTGTTTTAGAATACGATAAAGAATACTTTTTGTTTTACGGACATCGGAATCTAGTGGAATGTTTAGAGATATTTCATTCCAAATGTATTTAAATCCTTGCGTTAAATTACGAACTGGATTAGTAAATACTAAGGAATTTGGGCAATGAATGATAACTCCGGTACTTTGACCATTGGGAATGGTATTATCAATTTCTAATAGGCTAAAACTAAGAGTACGTATATCGATAACATCTCCTAAATTACCCCCTATTTCAATTCGATCTTCTAATTTAAAGGGATGATTAGCTTTGATATAAATTCCACAGAAGAAGTTGAAGATATAATCGCGTAAAGCGATAGCTACTCCGGCAGAGAAAAAACTAATAAAGGTAATAAAATCGCTAATATATGTTTGCCAGATGTTTAGAACAATGATGAGAAGGATAATATTGAAAGCAATTTTAACTCTTTTAATAATGATGAAATCTCGACGGTTATTTTTACCTATTTTACTAATTAATTTACAAGTTATCGTGGAAAGTAGATGAATAATTATTGTCGTAATGATTGTAAAGATTAGCATATAAATAATATTAATATCTATCTTGGATATTTCACTAAATTTATTTAGTAATTTCATACAGTCCTCCTTAACACACGGAAATTCATTATATCATATATGGAAGATAAGTAATCCAGTGATTTTAAAAGTATTGACATTTATTTTACATTATATTTTATTAATAGATATGATAGAATATATTTAGGTGGTTAAAAATGAAAAAGCAATATAAGTATTGGCTAACGATGATTATTTTAGGAATATTATTTGGGGTTTTAGTATGGTTAGTTGCTAGTGATTTAGCAGAACCTATTGATACATTAGTATATAATTTTATTAATCAGTTTAAAACTCCTTTATTAACTTCTTTTATTAAGATATATACTAAATTAGGGGGACCGCTAATATTAATTATTATTGCTTTGGGACTAGGATTTTGGCTAAGAAAGAAAAAGGGATATCTAATACCAATTAATTTAGGATTAGTAGCAGGTTTTAATTACTTATTGAAAATGTTAATAGCTAGAGAAAGACCAATAGATATTAATTTAATTACGGAAAGAGGTTTTAGTTTTCCTTCTGGGCACGCGATGACAAGTATAGCTTTTTATGGGTATATTGCTTATTTATTAAGTAAGAGATATAAAGATAAGAAGGTATTAATATATGGAATTAGTGGTTTATTAATTATGCTTATTGGTATAAGTAGGATATATTTAGGAGTACATTTTGCAACGGATATATTAGCGGGATGGACGATGGGTTTAATATATTTAATTAGTTTTATTAAGATTAGTGATAGATAGAAACTTTTTCACTTGCATTTGCATAGAATATTTTATATAATTGACAAGCTATGTAGGTGATTTTATGAATAGTGAAAAAGTAGCTATGAGAGTTTCAAGAAATAGTATTATTATTAATGTCTTTTTGGCGTTATTTAAAATAGTAGCCGGGGTTATAGGAAAATCTCAAGCAATGATTAGTGATGCGATTCATTCCTTATCTGATGTGTTTAGTACTTTTATTGTGATGATTGGGGTAAAGATTGGGAATAAAAAAGCAGATGATGGTCATCCTTATGGGCACGAGAGATTTGAAGCTATTTCAGCTTTAGTTTTAGCTTTTATATTAGGTTATACAGGTTTAACGATTGGAATTAATTCAATTAAAGCTATTGTAAGTGGTAGTAATGATTTTGTCGTACCAGGAGTAATAGCTTTAGTAGCAGCTTTAGTAAGTATATTAGTAAAAGAGATAATGTACTGGTATACAATTTATTATGCTAAGAAGATAAAATCTACGGCTTTAAAAGCGGATGCTTGGCATCATAGAAGTGATGCTTTATCAAGTGTTGGTAGTTTATTAGGTATTGCTGCAACTTATTTAGGATTTAGTTATGGTGATGTAATAGCTAGTTTATTGATTAGTTTCTGTATTATAAAGGTAGCTTATGATATATTTATTGATGCGACTAATAAGATAGTTGATAAAGCTTGTGATGAGGAAACTTTAAATGAATATAAGAAAACAATATGCGATAATGATCAGGTATTAAATATTGACTCTATTAAAAGTAGGATATTTGGTAATCGGATTTATTTAGATATTGAAATAGCTGTTTTAAATACGTTATCTTTAGAAGAAGCACATAGAATAGCAGAAGATGTACATGATAGTTTGGAAAATAAGTATGCGTGTATTAAACATTGTATGATTCATGTTAATCCATTAAATAAGAGTAATTAAAAAATCCTTTAGAGGATTTTTTTAGATTCTTTCACTACTATACCAGTAATAATTACCAGTGCTATCTTTTTTAAAAGTGTGTTTGTATAGAGCACCTTGATTAAGTATTTCATCAGGAATATTAAAGTCATTATTATATTCTTGAGTTACTATTTTCTCATTTTGAAATCTTGATTTATAAAAAGTATATTTTGAATCACTATGTAGATACCAAACATATCGGTCATAAATTTCGATACGATCGTTGTACTCAACTGCTTGGACTAATTTTGTTTCTGCTCCATCTACTCCCATATCGCCACCTACTTGCTTATAACATATATAGTCATCTTTTTCTTTGGAATAGGCGCAAGCACCAGTTACAGAAATGGTAAAGGCTTTAAGAGGAAAAATTTTATCATTACCATAAAATTCTTGATAAGCTTTTGTAAGCTTTGCTTTATTTATATCGTTAAAAAACCATTCAAATCCACTATAGTCTTCCATTATTATTTCATTATTACTAGTGCATTCATTATAAATATTGGTATTATTATAAATATAACTTTTTAAATCATTACAAGAAGAAAACCAGCGTCTTTCAACATTTTCGATAGTGTTATAGGCGTAGTACATTTTAGCTTCATCACTTAAAGTAGTATAATCAACTAACTTATCCATATAGAAATTATCATTTTCATAGGAATTAAAATTTTGATAAATTTTATGAATATAATTTAATTCTAAACGCTTATGCAATTTTTGAACTATAATATCATTATTATCTAATATTTTTCCTTCTACTAATGCGGGCATTTCATCTTGATAAACTACAAAATTAGCATCCTCAGGTTTAGGTTTATTGGCTTGGGCTTGATTTATTTCGTCGACACCTGTTAAGTCATCTTCTTGATTATTGTTTTCTTCATTGGTATCTTGATTATTTTTTTCATTTTCTTGATTTTCGTAATTACTAAATGTTTTACCTAAATAAAATCCCCCTACTCCTACACCAATAAACAATAAAATTCCAAATATCCCCAAAATTATTTTAGCCTTTGTTTCCATACTACCCTTTCCTTCTATTAAATTCGCTCACTACTATACCAGTAGTAATTACCAGTACTATCTTTTTTAAATGTATGTTTGTAAACTGCTCCTTGTTCTAATATTTCATTGCTTATGGAGTTCATTAAATTAGGATTATTAATTTCTTCTTTAATTATGTCATTTTGAAATCGAGATTTTAAATATACTTTCATTTTATATTTATCTGTATCATAAAAATCAACATAAACAAATCGATCATAAATTTCAATTCTATCGTCATATTGAATAGCTTTTTTAATTTTATTTCTAGTAAAATCGATAAATGAGCCAGTTTCCTGTTGGTCAAAGCATAAAAAATCATCTTTGATTTTCGAATATAGACAAGCGCCAGATTGGATTATGGTAAAAGTTTTTAAGGGCATCTTTTTATCGTTGCCATATAAATTATGATAGGCTTCTTCTAGTATTGCTTTGTTAACATTAAACCATTTCCACCTCAAAATACTGGTTTCTGAAATTATAGCTGGTTTAGCTTCACAGGTTTCTTGCATGTCATTATTTTCCCAAATATATGTACTTAATTCTTTACAATTAGAAATTTTACGTTCTTTAATATTACCTATTGTATGGTAGGCGTAGTATAATTTGGCATCATCACTATAAGTATTATAATCGACTAGTTTATCTATATAATAATTATAATTTTCATAGGATGTAAAACGATAAGAGGCTCGTGGTATATAGAATAATTCTATTTTACTATATAAATCATTTACTAAATCTTCATCGGTTTTTAATATCGTTCCATCTTTTATTTCTGGTATTTCATCTAAGTAAGATATATAACCATTTTCTCCTGCAATTGGTTTATCATTGCTTAACGCATAGCCAGTTCGCAAATCTGATAAAGGTGTTTCGGTTTTAGGCACTTTTTTCCCGCCCTTCATCCCTAATAAAAAGCCACCGTAACCAGTTATTAGGAGAAGAATAAAGAATATCACTCCAAGAATTATTTTAGTTTTCTTTTTCATACTACCATCCTTATTTTGATTATACTATACTTAATTTTATAATTAAACTTAAAGTTATTAGATAATAAAAAAGTTAACAGATTAGAACCTATTAACTATTGGGATACTTTAGTTTTGGTGCACTAGAAGTTGGCATAAAGAGGGCGTAATTATGATGAGCAAGGCATTCTTTTACTTGAGCACCTAACGTGGTATCTTGATACTGTCTAATTATTTCATCTAGATGATAATCTTTACTTAAGTCATAGTAAATACTAATAAAGATTAAGCGTCTTACTAAGTTGTTACTGACATTACCTTGGAGAATATCTAAGAGAAATATTCTTGCTATTTGAAAAAAGGGTTTTAGATCTTGAAAAGTAAAGGAATATTGCAGAGCTTTTTGAAAAGCTGATTCAAAGGCATAAAATTCTTGTAATGGTTCAGAGTTATTACCTAAAACAAGTAGTAAACGATTACGAGCATTAGTTAACTCTTCATTATGGCCATTGGCATTTTGAACCATATCTAATATTTTAGCATAACGCATATAAAAACCACGATTGGCGGGTGAGTTATCACTTATAGATATTTCTATTTTATTTGTTCCAAATATAGCTTGATTGTATTGATTATTTAAAAATGTGTTTATAGAAGAATAATTCTCACGATAAATTTTATCTTCTTTACTTAATTCTTCACTAATTAAGAATAAGTCTTCATTGATTTTATTAGTCATATATTTTCACCTATTATTTTATTTTTTTACCGATAGTAATACCTTGTTTAACAATGGTCTCAATATCTTTTTGTGTGTTTGCAAAAAAGATATTGTTAATACTTATTTGGTCTTTTTTAAATAAGAGTATGATGGTGGATGCTCCAAATGAAAAGTAACCTTTTTCTTCACCTTTATGAAATTTATTTAAATTGTAATTATGAATTTTACCAACATTTAAAGCTCCTACTTCAATATAAATAACATCAGAAAAGTTTTTAGTTTTTAATACGGAGATAACACGATGATTCTCAGTAAAAACTTTAACACTTGCTAGTGCAATTGGATTAACGGTATGTAATTTACCGGGAATAGCAGTTGTTGTTAAAATCTCTCCATCATCTATAAAGATATAGCGATGATAATCATCAACACAAAGACGAAATACTAAACAAATTCCATCACTATATTCTTTGGCAAGATTTTCATCTTGAATAAGACTAGGAATAGTATAGGTAGAATTTTTGATGTTTAATTCGGTATTGGCGGTGATTTTATAAGCTGTTAGCTTGGCATCACAAGGAGCGATTAAATCTTTAGGTTGATATGATATTGGTCTTGCAGTTTCTTTAATATGACGGGTAAAGAAATCATTGAATGAATGATATTTTACTACTTCATAATCATCCATATTTATATGATTCTTTTTTATAAAATGTTTAATATATAAGCAAGAAATTTTACTATTCGTAAGAGTGGCAAAGACTTGGGAAACAAATGGCTTAGTTATTATTTTAAGAATTCCTCTACCAATTATTGTATGGTAGAGGAATTTAATCATTAAATGCTTTTTGTCAGAAGTTATTTCTTTAGTTTCTATATTATAATATTGATTCATTTAATAATAGGTCCTAACAATAGATATGCAATCATTAATAAAGCAAAGACAACAAATACGTATAGCCATTTAGTTTTGGGTTTTTGAAAAGTAAAGTTTAAAACAAAGAGAATAGCTATGAAAGCCATCACCGTAGTATAGAAGGTACGAAAAGCAGTACATTCTAAAAAATTCTTGAAGACATAAGCAATTGGTAAAATGACGGAAGTTGCTGTTACTGGTAAACCGTGATATTTGGATACTCCTTTATCTTTACCAGTATCTTCGGCTAAAATATTGAAATAGCCTAATCTGATGATACCGCCTAAGGTAAACAAAGTATAGATAATAATATGATACCATTTATTTAAGCCCAAGCTGTAGGAAATGGCGATTGGTAAGAAAATAAAGGAATTCATATCCGCTAAGGAATCTATTTGAATACCAAAGGATTTTTCTTCGTTAGATCTTTTACAGGCTCTTGCTATCTTGCCATCAAAGCCATCACAGACCCCAGAAATAATTAAGCAAACTATGGCATAAACGGGATGGTTATTTAAGGCAAAGTAGATACCTAAGCAAGCGGAAATAACACCGATATATGTCATAACTACACTTGGGGTATAATAACCGATAAATAATTTTTCTTCTCTTTTTTTAAACATATAAAATCTCCTCTTTAGATATTATAGCAAATTCATTAATTTATTTCATCTAAGTTTAAGTTTTCTTCTTCGATTAAATCAGCAAAGACTTCTTTAAAGCGAGCAATTTCTTTGATTTTAGCATCTTCGTAAATATTTCTGGCATTACATATGGCTTTATAAATATGTTTAATACTTACTACATTTTCATTATCATATAGAGCGTATGTAAAAGCATTAGAAAGAATTGTTAAACATATATCGGGATAACGAGAGGCAACTTCGTATACTCTTTTATATTCATCAGTCATTTCAACTATAAATGTCATAATCTTTTCTTTGATAAAATCGGTATAACCTAATTCAACATGTAATTGTTTTTCTAATTTAGGATAGGTGCCCATTAAGATTTTTACGGTAGTTGGTTTATCAGCTTCTAAAACTTCTATTTTTTGGAAACGACGTAAAAATGCACGATCACGTATTATATATTGTTCGTATTCTTCAGTAGTAGTAGCACCAATCATTTTAATTTCACCACGATCTAGTCCAGCTTTAAACATATTGGCAAAATCGATACCATTTTCATTACCTTGTTTGTTGACTAAAACGTGAGTTTCATCTAAGAAAAGGATTGTTTTTTCCCGAGCAGCTAATTCTTTGATTAATAAATCAACACGATTTTCAACTTGACCATCTGATTCAGCAGTACCAATTAAACTAGTTACATTTAATTTAAATAAATCATAACCGAATAAGGCATTAGGTACCATATTATTTTTAATCCGATAAGCAAGGCCCTCAACAATGGCTGTCTTACCAATACCAGGTTTACCAACTAATAAAGCACTCTTTTCAGGGGTTAATAAAGTTAAAATTACTTGTTTAATTTCTTCATCACGAGCAATAGCTGGGTCAGTAATATATTCTTTAGCTATTAAATCTTCACCATAACGTTCTAGTATACTTACTTTTTCTTGCATGTGTCTCACCTTCTTAAATTATATCATATTGTAAGAAGTTAAACTACAAAAAAGAAACTTGCAATTTACAAGTTTTCCTTCATTATTTTTGATTAATTTATTCTTCTTCCAATTTGATATAAAAACTAGTAGCGGCGATATTGGTCTTATTAATTAAAAAATATGTTGATTGAAGAGTGCTCTCACCTTCACTTAAATTGGCTAGAGCACTAGTAGAACCAATGACCATATTGTTATTATCATATACTTTTACCCTAAATCGGCAATAACTTGAGCTACCTTGAGTAAGCATTGTGACTTGATATGAATAATCTACTCTAAAATAGCTACCACTATCACTATCTTTAATTGTAGCTGTAAAGTTATCAACTCTACAAACAGTTGAAAAAAATTATTCTAATAGTAATACTTGTATTACTAACAAAAATTTTCGACAACAAGGATTAAATGAAAGCGCCTACTCATCACTGAATAGGTGCTTTCGAAGAACATTTTTGGGCTGAGAAACACCTAACTAGCGAAATTAGGTTATCTCTTTTAAAATGAACGAAAATACGTAGAAATATATCTCTTATTTTCATATTCATTATACTATATATAATATGTTTTATCTCACTTTGTCAATACAAATAAAAAATATGTTATAGATATTTGCCCATTGAGTTTCAAATAGATATTGATTTAGTGGGGCGACTAAAAACATTTGATAGAAGCAGTAAATTTATTTCAAATAATAAAACAAACCCAGTATTTACCTAGGTTTGTGAATTTCTAACTGGCGCCTGATGTAGGACTCGAACCTACGACCTAACGGTTAACAGCCGTGCGCTCTACCGACTGAGCTAATCA
>CANQIR010000040.1 GCA_947624095.1 uncultured Bacilli bacterium | reverse complement strand
GTAACTAATGAACAGACTGTTAGTACGATTATATTACCAAATGATGAAATGAAAGGTAGATTGATAGGTCGGGAGGGTAGAAATATTCGAACGATTGAATCAGTTACAGGTGTAGATTTAATTATTGATGATACACCAGAAGCAATTGTAATATCTAGTTTTGATCCGTTAAGAAGAGAAATGGCTAAGATAACTATTGAGACTTTAATTAAGGATGGGAGAATTCATCCAGCAAGAATTGAAGAAGTTTATGATAAGACAGTTAAAGATATTAAGGAAAAAATTAATGAATTTGGTCAGAATGCCATTTATGAACTTGGACTTACGAAAGTTGATGCAGAGTTAGTTAATTTAATTGGTAAGTTACATTTTAGAACAAGTTATGGACAGAATGCACTACAACATTCAATTGAGGTAGCTCATTTGACTGGACTTATGGCTAGTGAACTAGGTGAAAATGTAACAATAGCTAAAAGAGCGGGATTACTTCATGATATTGGTAAAGCTATCGATTATGAAGTTGAAGGTAGTCACGTAGAACTAGGTGAGGAAATAGCTAAGAAGTTCCACGAGGATGAAAGAGTAATCAATGCGATTAAGTCGCATCACGGTGATTGTGAACCAACTAGTGTAATTTCGATATTAGTTCAAGTAGCTGATACACTATCAGCGGCAAGACCAGGAGCAAGAAATGATTCTTTAGAAAATTATATTAAACGGCTTGAACAGTTAGAAAGTATTGGTAATAGTTTTGAAGGTGTTGAAAAAACTTATGCAATGCAAGCTGGTAGAGAAGTTAGAGTTATTGTTAAACCAGAAGAAGTTGATGATTTAACAAGTTTGAAGATTGCAAGAGATATTAAAGAGAAAATAGAATCAGAGATGCAATATCCGGGAACAATAAAAATCACGGTAATAAGAGAAACAAGAGCACAAGAAGAAGCAAAATAAGCTTCTTTTTTGTTGACTTTAGCTTTTAAATATCTATAATTATATGAGAAAAGAGGTTTAGTAATGACAGTACAACAGATATATGAACGTGTATTAGGTTATGTTAATAAAGATAAGATTAATTTGGAAGATAAAGAGAGTATTAATAAATTTATTGAATTATTAAAAAAAGATATGGCTAGATTAGATTTAGAAATTCCAGAAAGACAAAGTTATTATTTTCAAGTATCTAATAGTAAAATGGATGAAGTAAAAAATTTAGAAGAAAATAAAACGATAAAAAGGGATAGACCACCAATTTGGATACGGTTATTTTTTACGATTGCTAGTATTCAAATGATGATGGTAAGTTGGCTTTTAGGAGTTTTGTATATTTTTATGTTTTATGAAAATTCTTTATGGAAAGATTTAGTTGATAAGATTTGGAAAAAAGAACCAATAGTACAAAAAATAGAAAATAAACCTAAGAAACTTGATAGGGATGTCGAAGTAGAAATTGCCGAAAATAATTTTAAAATTTTATTAAAAAGACAAGAGTTATTGGCAATGTTTATTGAGGTCTTAGAAAGTTTGGTAGAAAGTCAACCAGAATATCTAGCAGAATTAATTGCCAAGATCAATGAAATTATGGAAGTACCAGTTAGTGATTTTAAGGCCCAAGAAAAAGAAAATGGCAGTTATGCTTTAGTACCTAAATTAACTTCGGGAGTAAGGCAACAGCAATAAGAGGAGAAAAAAACAAAACCACTGATTAGTGATTTTGGTTTTTAATGACGTATTCATAATATTCTTCAAAGTCGAGATTATTTTCATAGATGTAAGTAGCACATTCGATACCACAATAGCGGAAATGCCATGGTTCATATTGATAACCGGTAATATATTCTTCGCCTTCTTTGTAGCGTAAGATAAAGCCATATTTGTGGGCATTTTCTTTTAGCCAAGTAAATTCATCGGTAGTTTCAAAGTAATCAGTTTCTAAAGTTCTTAAATCTAGGGCTAAGCCAGTTTGATGTTCACTAAAGCCAGCACGAGCGGAATAAGTATCAGCGGCTTCTTGACCATCTTGATTAACGTAATTATTATAAAGTTTAGTTTGAGTATCATAACTACGATAAGCAGAATAAATTAAGAAATTTAAATTTAAAGCTCTGGCATCGTTTAACATTTCAAGATAATGTTCATAGGTTTCACGATTTATCTGGACTTGGCGGCCATAACGTTCATACTCAGGTGGTAAATCAATTAAATCAATACCGTTAAAGTTTTCATCAACTTGATAAAATTTGTTAACAATCATTAGAATACCTTGAGAGGTATCACTATCTCTAACATCTTGATAGAAGACTTGATCTATTTGAGAATTAACGTCTTTAACAACTTCTTGGGTGGATTTATCAGGATTATTAGAAGCATAGGTATAATATCTTTCTAAGTTAGAATTTAAATAATATTTTTCTTTGACTAAATTAACGACAATAGTTTTATCCATCTTTTGCTTAACGATAGAATTAATAGCATTTTCATTAATAATGGGACTTAGAGTAGCAATTTCTGCTGTACTAAAGCCATAATCTTTTAAAGCTTCATTAATTGGGTCGGTAGGTGTTTCATTATTTACGGGAATACTTGGCTCTTCTTTTGGGGAAGTAACTCTTTTGGCTATATAGATTGAGAATACTATAACAAAGATAATAAAGACAGCTATTAAAACTTTATAAATATTTTTCAATTAGCATCATTCTCCTACTAATATTATATAACTAAATTAGTAGAAAAAAACAAATAGATAAAACTATTTGTTAATTATTTGACATTTCACGTACTTCCATAATTACGGGAAGAATAATTGGTCTGCGACCAGTAAGATTATTAATGAATGGATGAAGTTCTAAAATAATTTGATTTTTTAAATCAGTATAGTTATAGGGACCACTATCTAAAGCTTTAATGGTAATTTCGGTTATTTTTCGTTCAATCTGGGAGATTAGTTCAGCATTTTCATTGACTAAAACAAATCCTCTAGTAGTAACATTTGGTTTAATAAGTAATCTTCTAGTTAGGGGATTGATGTTTAAAATAGTAACTAAAATACCATCTTTACTCATTAGTTTACGGTCTTTAATAACGACACTACCAACATCACCAATTCGAGAGCCATCGACATATATATCACCTGCGGTTACATTACCAGCTTTTCTTACACCTTCGCTATCTAATTCTAAAACTTCACCATTTTTTAAGACGAAGGTATTTTCTTCGGGAATACCACACATAACTGCTAGGTTAGCATGACTTTTTAACATTCGATATTCACCGTGCATTGGCATAAAATATTCGGGTTTAATGATTCGTAACATTAGTTTTAATTCTTCCATTTTGGCGTGGCCAGAAGTATGAATGTCACTAAATTCGGAATTAGTAAATACTTTAACACCTTTTAAGTAAAGTTTATTGATAATTCGATTGATACTGGCAGCATTACCAGGAATAGGAGATGAAGAGAAGATAACTAAGTCATCACCCATTAAAGATATTTGCTTATGAGTACCATTAGCAATACGACTTAGAGCAGCAAGCGGTTCACCTTGGGAACCAGTACAAAGAATACAAACTTCATTCTTTTTTAAACCTTTAGCAGTATTAGCTTCAATAAACATTGATTTATCATTTAGTAAACCGTTATTTAATGCAAGATTAATACTAGTTTCCATACTACGACCAAAGACTACAATTTTACGGTTATTTTCTTTACAAGTTTCAACGATATGTTTAATTCGGTAAATGTTAGAGGCAAAGGTAGCAATAATTATGCGACCACTATGATTATTAATAATATCACTTAAAGTTTCATCAACGGCACTTTCACTTTTACTGAATCCTTCAGATAGGGCATTGGTACTATCACTAAGTAATAATCTTACACCTTCACTACCAACTTTAGCCATTTTATGTAAATCAGCCATTGGACCAATAGGAGTTAAGTCAAATTTAAAGTCGCCGGTTGAAACAATAACACCATTAGGAGTATGTAAAACTATACCAAAACTATCAGGAATAGAGTGGGTAGTAGCAATAAAATCGATAGTAAAATATTTACTTTTAATAACAGTATCTTTGGTAATAGTTTCAATTTTATCATAATTAACATTGCGGTCTTCTAATTTATTTTTAATTAAATCAACGGCAATTTTAGGAGCATAGATAACAGGAATGTCGATATTTTGAAGAAGGAAGGAGATTCCTCCAATATGATCTTCATGACCGTGGGTAATTAATAAGGCTTTAATTTTCTTTTCATTTTGTTTAAGAAATGTCGTATCTTGGATGACATAATCAATACCTAATAAATCACTTTCGGGAAACATAACACCAGCATCGATAATATATAATTCATCTTTATGGATGAAAACATACATATTTTTTCCGACTTCTCCTAAGCCACCTAAAGCAACAACCTTCGTTGCATCATCATTGTTTTTCATATAATTCTTCCTTTCAAATAAAAAAATTAAAAGTTAATTGCTTATTTAATTATAGCAAAAATTTAGAAAAAGTCTAGTTAATTGTTTGCACCACTATGTAAAGTGGTTTAGGTTTATGATAGTAATTTATTTTATAATTGGTTATACTTATATTAATAATAAAGGAGTTTGATAGGTTATGAAGAAGGATAAGGGAGATTCTTTTTTGGTTTTATTTTTAAAGTTATTTAATGGAACACGAGTTAGTTTTATGGTAATGATATTTGCAGTAGCAATGGTACTAGTATCAGCTAATTTATTGCTTTCATTAAAAGATCTTGATGAGGGAAAAGTGGAAGTAAATAATGTAATTGAAGCCAATGGGGATTTTACTTTAAAGAAAAAAGATGATTATATACTAAGTTGGTTTAGTAATTATGATTATAATAAGATTAAGGAAGTTCTTGGAGATAAGATAAGAAATGTCTATGCGATTAATACACAAGATAAGGATTTTTTAACGATGGAATATCCTGGAAAAATGAAAGAGAATTCTTTGACTTTACAAGATGAAATAGTTAAATTAGAGGTAGTTAAGGATTTTGAAAGACTAAATTTAGTAACTGGTAGAGTGCCAAGTAATAAGGAAGAAGTATTAATTACGGATTTGCAAGCAGAAAGTTTTATAAAATATGGGATGTTAGTAGATAAGGCAGAAGCTTATTACCCAAAGAGTTATGAAGATATTATTAATTTTGCTGGAAATTATAGTTTATATCAAGATGGAGATAATTCAATAATTTATAAAGTTAGTGGAATAGTTAAGGGAAATGATAAGGAATTAGGAAGATTCTATATTAGAGAAGATTTCTTAGATGATAGTTATTTAAGTAGTGATGAACTTAATTTATATAGTAGTGCTGTAGTCTATAATATAGATGGGGAAAGTTTTAATCCTTTTGATACACCAACAATAGTTAATGAAGAAGCAATAACTTATTATAATGGTACGGGATTAGTTAGTAGAACTTTAGGAGAAGAAGAAGTTGTAATTGGGGCTAAGAGTATTGTAAATTTTGGAGAATATAAACTGGCTTATGAAAATTATGTTAAGGAAAATCCCGATTTAAGTGAAGAAGAAGCCATATATGGATTTATTGATAGTCTAGGGATTATTGGTAAAACGTTAGCTTATAATATATATGATATGGATAATTATGATTTAGAAAATGAAATGGAAAATTTAACAACTAAAGATTTAGTAATTGTAGGAGTTACTAAGGATTTTACTAATTATATTAGAGAAAGTAATGTTAGGAATTTTTTACCAAATAAGTTAAAAGTTAAGGAAATTATTTATGAGACAGATAATAGTGAGTTGTTAGATAAATTACAAAATAATGCTTATTTAAATGAACATGGAACAGTTATTACTAATAGTTTTAGTGAGGGAGTTAAGAATCTGAAAAATGATTTACCAACTTATATTACGGTGATGTTAGGAGTATTCTTATTTACGATTATTGGGGTTAGTGCTATTATAGTTTTAGTAGCTGCTTATGGAATTACAAAGTTAGATAAGAGTGTGAAGTATGATAAGAAATCTTTAATCTTAGCTAGTGGTTTAGAAGCGTTAGTAGTAGTCTTATTAGCTTGGCTATTTGGTTATGTCTTTAACGAATTAATAGTTACGGAGTTAAATGTCTTCTTTGTTAATAAATATGGTTTAGTTACAGATACTTTGGGATATAATTATTACTTTTTAGCAGTTATTTTGTTAAGTTTAGTAATTGTAATTGCTTATCCGATTGTAACTTTGTTAAATAGTAAAGGTAGGAAATAATGATTTAGTTGCTAAATCATTTTTTTCTGTGTTAAAATTATAATGGTGATAAGGTTGAAAAATAAAGGATTTACTTTAATGGAATTAATAGTAGTAATTGCAATTTTGGGATTGTTAATAACCATATCTAGTTATGCAATTATAAATATTATGGAGGGGAGAAGGAGTGATATGGCGGAAGAAATGCGCAGTAATTTAGCTGATGCAGCCTTAACTTATGGAGTTTCGAAAATATTTTTAGATAAGTGTACACCAGGATTTCAAATAACTGAGACAGTAAAATCAGATCCAACTAATCCAAGTAGTAGTTGTTTTAAGAGTATTAAAGTTAGTGATTTAATTAGTAATGGATATTTTCAAGATGAGGAAGAAAGATGTAAAAGAGATTCTTTAGTATATATTTATAATTATGTGGAAACAGCAGGAGGAGCTGGGGAATATAGGGCTTTTGTTGATAAAGATATTTGCAATTAATATTAATTGCTTTTTTTATGAGTTAATTGATATAATTAAATAGGTGATCTTAATGGGACTATTTGATAAATTAAAGAAGATTATTACGAAGAAAAATGAAGAAGTTAAAACGGAAGAAAAACAAGAAGAAGTAGAGATTTATGATAAAGGTCTTGAAAAAACAAGAAAAGAGTTTGTTTCCCAATTAAATATTTTAGGAATTAAATATAATAAAGTTACGGAAGAATATTATGAAGAGTTAGAAAATTTATTAATAATGGCGGATATTGGGGTTAATACAGTGATGAAGTTTATGGATTTAATTAGGAAAAGAGTTAAGGAAGAATCGATAACTGATACGAATGTTTTAAAAGAAATTATTGTTGATGAATTATTTATTATATATGTTAATAATGAATCATTAAGTGATAAAATTAAGATGGCAGAAGAAGGACCGACAGTATTATTATTTGTAGGGGTTAATGGAGTTGGTAAAACAACGACGATTGGTAAACTAGCTTATAAGTATAAAGAAATGGGTAAAAAGGTTATGTTGATAGCTGGTGATACTTTTAGAGCTGGTGCTGTTGCTCAGTTAGAAGAGTGGGCGAAAAAAACTGATACTTTATTTTATGGCAAAGATAATATTGATCCAGCGGGCGTTATATATGATGGACTTGTGAAAGCCAAAGAAGAGAAAGTAGATATTGTCCTTGTCGATACGGCGGGAAGATTACAAAATAAAGTTAATTTAATGAAAGAATTAGAGAAAATTAATAAAGTAATTGATCGGATTATTCCGGGGGCGCCACAAGAAACATTATTGATTATCGATGCAACAACTGGTCAAAATGGAATATTACAAGCTAAAGCTTTTAAGGAAATAGTCAATATTACGGGAATTGTTTTAACTAAGCTAGATGGCACAGCTAAAGGGGGAATTGTTCTAGCAATAAAGGAAGAAGTAAATATTCCAGTTAAATTTATTGGTCTTGGTGAGGGAATGAAAGATTTACAAACTTTTGATATTGAAAATTATATTTATGGATTATTTAAGGATATGGTTTAATGGAAAGAAGAACTTATTTAAATATTTTGTTTGATTATTATAGTGAATTATTAACGGATAGGGAAAGAACTTGTTTTAAGGATTATTATGATGATGATTATAGTATTACGGAGATTGCTTTAAATAATGAAGTTAGTCGAAGTGCAGTACAAAAGATGATAAAGATAGTGGAAGAAAAGTTAGAAATGTATGAAAGTAAGTTACATTTGTTAGCAAGAAGACAAGAGATTGTAAAGAAACTTGACGGGGTAGTAGATACAGAATTAGTGGAAGAAATTAGAAATATTTTATCTTAGTGTAAAATATTTTTTTTAATCATTGACAAGTGTATAAAATACACATTATAATCAATTTAGTAAAGGTAGATGAAATTTAATGAAAGGAAGAATTATTGTAATTGAAGGAACAGATTGTTCTGGAAAAGAAACGCAAGCTTCGTTGTTGTTACAAAGACTCACTAAAGAGGGAAGAAAAATTGAGAGAATGAGCTATCCGATGTATGATACACCGACAGGAAGAATTGTTGGGGGACCATATTTAGGTAAGAGTTATATTTGTGAAAGTTATTTTACGGAAGGAGCAGCTAATGTTGATCCGAAGGTTGCTTCGCTATACTATGCAGCAGATAGAAGATACCATGCAAAAACAATCAATGAATTACTAAATAATGGATATGATGTTATCTTAGATCGTTATGTGGAAAGTAATATGGCTCATCAAGGAGGAAAGATTTTTGATGAGGAAGAGAGGAAGAAAATGTATGAATGGTTAGCAACTTTAGAGTATGATTTATTAGAATTGGAAAGACCATTTTTAACAATATTTTTGCATATGCCTTATCAGAAAGTTTGTGAACTTAAAAGAGGAAGAGTAGAACCATCTGATCAGCACGAAGCTAGTCCAATACATTTAAGAAATGCGGAGAAAGCATATTTGGAACTGGCTGAAATGCATCATTATGAAACAATAAAATGTGTGGATAAAAAGGGTAATTTGAGGAATATTTTAGATATTCATGAAGAAGTATATAATTTAATTAAGAAGAAGCTTTATTAATAGTTTGGGGAGGTATTGAAGATGAGAATTAAATTATTGGGAAATGCAACGAGGGAAGCAATAGAAAATTATGTGAAGGTTGTAGCAACAGTAGCACGAATTTCAAGGACAAAGGGAAAAGCAATAGAAATTTATGATGAGGAACATACTTTTAAAGAGAATTTAAAAACGATAGGTTTTGTATTAAATAGTGGTCATACTTCCATAAGTGATCACGATTATTTGGTATTTGCTTTAGAGGATGTAACACCGATAGTAGAACAAACTTTAATTGGTTATAGATTAACTTCTTTTACAATTAAATCTCGAAGAGAAGTTAACTTTACTGAAGAAGGGTATTAC
>CANQIR010000039.1 GCA_947624095.1 uncultured Bacilli bacterium | reverse complement strand
AATTGCTGATGGTTATGGTATTGCACCATTTTATTCTTTGGCACAGGCTATAATTGATGGTGATGAGAATTGTATTTTGACTATCTTTTACAGTGATAGAACAGAAGAGGATTTGGTATTTTTAGAACAACTTGATGACATAGTAAGTAAAACAAATAAGGTTAAGGTAATATATGTTTTGCGGGAAGAAGAGAATGCTAAGTATGAGTATGGTTTAATTACCCGAAATTTAATTGAACATTATATTTCTACTAAAGTATCTTTCTTTATTAGTGGGTCATCCTCTTTATATGAATATATCAATGATGAGTTAAAATCTTTACAATTACCATTAAAGTTTTTTAGATATGATGAAATGCCTTGTAAAAGTGTGCCTAGAGGGAATAAGTATTTAATTAGGGTGAAGATTAATGGTGAAGAGGTACTACTAAATGCTTGGGAAAATGAGACAATTATGATGGCATTAAATCGAGCTAATATAGTAATTCCTAGCAAGTGTCATAGTGGTGTTTGTGGTTTTTGCCGAACTAAGTTACTGGCGGGTGAAGTAGTGATGAGTAATGATTATCGAAGAGGAGCAGATAAAAAATACAAGTATATCCATCCGTGTGTAACTTTTCCGAAAAGTGATTTGGTTTTAGAGGTAGTAAATTAGTCCAATTTGTTGGACTTTTATTATGTTTCTTGATATTATATAAGTGTTTTAGGCGGGTGGTATAAATGAGAAATAAAATTGATAATAAATATTTTTATTGGGGGTTAACGATATTTGCGGTAGTTGCGGCAAGTATTACTTTGTTTTTTGCTTTTTATCGTTGGCAACAGATTGTGGATTTTATTATTTATATTTTTGAAGTATTTACACCGATATTATATGGTTTGTTATTGGCTTATATTTTATCACCGGTTTTGTCTTATTTGGAAGTTAAGGTTTTTGCAAAGTTAGGAAGGAAAATTTTTAAGAAAGATCGCAAGAAGGTTAAGTTATTTTCTAGGGTATTAAGTATTAGTACTTCAGCTTTGTTAATAATATTGTTTTTATTTTTTATTATAAATTATATTATTCCGGAACTTTTTAAAAGTATAAATATTATTATTACAAATATTCCGGATTATTTGAATAATGGGAAGAATTGGATTGTTTCAAAGTTTAGTGAACAACCGGAAGTACAGGAACTTATTTTGAATAATTATAATAATATTGCGGATTATGTTATTGATTATATTAATAATGATGTGTTACCTAGTATGAATACGATTATTAAGAATTTATCAATAGGGATTATTGGTATATTAAAATTAATTTTGAATATGATATTGAGTTTTATTGTAGCGATATATATCTTAATAAGTAAAGAGAAATTTATTGCTCAGGCTAAGAAGATGATGTATGCATTTGTAAGTCCAACGCAAGGGATGATTGTTTTGGAAAATGTGCGGTATACACATAAGGTTTTTGGAGGATTTTTGTATGGTAAAGTAATAGATTCAATTATTATTGGAATAATGTGTTTTGTCTTTATGATTTTATTTAAGATGCCTTATTCTATTTTGATATCTGTAATTGTTGGGGTGACGAATATAATTCCTTATTTTGGACCGTTTATTGGAGCTGTACCTAGTGTTTTATTAATATTATTAGTAAGTCCGGCGAAGGCCTTTACATTCTTGGTATTTATCTTTATTCTACAACAGTTTGATGGTAATATCTTGGGACCTAAAATTTTGGGAAATAAAACTGGTTTGAAAAGTTTCTGGGTATTATTTGCAATTTTAATATTTGGTAATTTATTTGGTTTTATTGGAATGTTATTTGGAGTACCTTTATTTGCGATTCTTTATGCGTTTATTAATGGAATTTGTACAAGGAGATTACAAGCAAAGAATTTACCGGCAAAGACAAGTGAATATGTAAATATTGATTATATTAATCCGGAAAATAATGAGGTAATTTATTATAAGTAAAGAGGGATGTTATGGAAAAAGTTAAGGAACAGATGGTGAAGAGAGATTTAATATTGAGTGAATTTGCTACTAGAGATAGTGAGGCGATACGTTTTAAAGATGAAAGTAGTGATTTTCGAACGCCTTTTTTTCGGGATATTGATCGGATAATTTATTCTTTATCTTATACTAGATATATTGATAAGACACAGGTTTTTAGTTTAAATGAAAATGATAATATTAGTAAGCGAATGACTCACGTGCAAATGGTTAGTAAGATAGCTAGGACGATTGGAAGAGCACTTGGATTAAATGAGGATTTAATTGAAGCGGGTGCTTTGGGACACGATCTTGGTCATGTACCTTTTGGGCACGTAGGGGAAGATATTTTAAATGAAATTAGTTTAAGTTGTGGCGAAGGGTATTTTAATCATAATGTTCAGAGTGTAAGAATATTGAGGAATATAGAGAATAATGGACGAGGAGCTAATATTACATTACAGGTTTTGGATGCAATTATGTGTCACAATGGTGAATTGGAATTAAGAGAGTATAGACCAGTTAGGAAAACTAAGGAAGAATTTTTGGCTCAATATGAAGAAACTTATAAAAATAAGAAAGCAATAAAGGCTTTAGTTCCAATGACTTTAGAGGGATGTGTAGTAAGAATTAGTGATATTATTGGTTATATTGGAAGAGATATTGAGGATGCTTTAAGGTTAGGAGTTATTAAGATAGAGGATGTTCCTAAAGAAATTAGAAATTTACTAGGGTCTTCTAACCGGGAAATAATTAATACTTTTGTAACGGATATTGTGAAAAATAGTTATGGGAAACCTTATATTACAATGAGTGATGATTTATTTAAGGCTTTAGTTAGTTTAAAGAAGTTTAATTATGAATATATTTATAGTAGAGCTAATAGTGAAGAGGATATAGAATTATATCGGCGGATGTTTAACAAGGTGTTTACGCATACGCTTAGGGATGTGGTTGCTAAGGATAAGAAGAGTAATATTTATCGGGTATTTTTGAATGATATGAGTAAAGAATATATGGATAATACTTCTAATGAACGGAAGGTTATAGATTATATTGCGGGAATGACGGATGATTATTTAATAGAACAATATAATGAGTTAGTGAGGTAATTATGGCTAGGAGAAAGTTACGGGTTTATGAGAAGAAACCATTTAAGACAGTAGTATATGTTGTTTTACGATTTTTGGTTATTATCTCGATGATAAGACAATTTATGCAAGGTAACTTTGGCGGGGTTGCTTTGTGTATTTTGACACTAATATTATTTTTAATACCTAGTATATTGAATAAAAGATTTAATATTGAATTGCCTGATACGTTGGAAGTAATTATATATTTATTTATATTTTCAGCGGAGATATTAGGAGAAATTAATGCTTTTTATGTTCATTTTAGACATTGGGATACGATGATGCATACGATGAATGGTTTTATAATGGGAGCAATAGGATTTGCACTTATTGATATTTTAAATAAGAGTGAACAAGTCCATATGTCTTTGTCACCAGTATTTGTTTCTTTAGTAGCGTTTTGTTTTTCAATGACAGTTGGGGTAGCTTGGGAATTTTTTGAATATGGTGTTGATCAGATATTTGGAAGAGATATGCAGAAGGATACAATAATAACGGAGATATATAGTGTTAAGTTTGATGAGAAAGAAGGCAATAATGTGGTGAAAGTGCCAATTGAATCTTTGGAAGTAAATGGGGAAGATTGGATAGCAAATTATGGCGGCTATATTGATGTTGGGTTACATGATACGATGAAGGATTTGTTAGTAAACTTTTTAGGAGCTTTAATTTTTTCGGTAATTGGGTGGTTTTACCTAATGGGAGAGAATGATACGGCATTAAAATTTTTGCCTAAACAAAAGAAAAATCCTATTGCATAATATTAATTTTTAAAATATAATATAGATAGATTAGAAGTAATCTTGGAAATGTGAGGTAAAAGGAATATGGAAAAAGAAAAAAAGGAAGTTGCACCAGTTGAAGCTGAGGATGCAACTTTAAAAGAAAGTAATTCAACAGCTATTCAAAATGGTTTAAATGACCTAAGTGAAAAAGCTAATGGGGTTCTTAACAAAAAAGTAGGTGGCATTTCTGTTAAAACTGTTGTTTGTGGAGTTGTAGCTCTACTTGTTGTTATCGTCCTATTCTCAGCTTTATTTGGGGGAAAAGATGAAGTACCAGATTATCCATTGTTATTCGAAAATGAAGATGGCGATTTGATGATTGTTGGTAAGAAAGGGGAAGCTAAAAAACTAGCAAGTATTGATGATGATTCTGTCGATGTAGCTTATTCAAATACTTCAGAAAAGTATGTATTATATACTAAGAGCGGTAGTCTATACATCTACAATGCTAGTAAAAAGAATGCAGATCCAGAAAAAATTGATTCTGATGTTGAGGATTTTGGTTTTAGTAAGGATGATAAGTATGTATACTATCTTGATGAAGAAGGAGATCTTTATTCATATAATATGAAAGAATCTTCTAAATTAGATAGTGATGTATCTAGAATAGTAAGAGTTCTTGAAGATAAGATTATCTATACTAAATCTCTTGATGATGGTGATAGTGAATATTTTATAAGAAGTTATAAAGAAAAGAAAGATGACCGTCAAAAGATTGGTGAAGGTGTTAGTAGTCTTATTGTAAGTGAAAATGAAAAGGAACTTCTTTATAAACAAACTGAAGATGATTCTAAAGATTTATATCTTTATAAGATAAGTAAGGGTGAACCTGAAAAAATAGCTTCAGATGTTAAAGATGTAGTTGGTTATACTGAAAACTTTAGTAAAATATATTACACAGTTGAAGGAGATTTTGCTACAGGTGATCTTATAAATGATAAGATGGCTAAGAGTGATAGTTCTTATGAACATAAAGAATTAGATAGAGATGATTTTGATTCATTAAGTGATTATTGGGATGCCCAAGATGAACAAGATGATATTGAAAGAGCTATTGAAGTACGTAATGATATAAGAGATTATATTAATGAAATGGGAATTGCTAGTAGTAAAGTAATGCTTTATGATGGTGGTAAGGAATCTGAAGAAGTAGCTAGTGGTGTAGGAAGTATTATTTATATTGATGCAGAAGAAGGAATAATTGCTTATACTAAAAAGGAAGCAAGTGGTTCTGTAGTTCTTGACGATAAATATAATGGTTCTGATAAAACATTATCTGATTTCAGAAATGAAGTAGAAAAGAAAATTGAAACTAAATCATATGTTTTAAATGGTAAGAAAGAAATTGAAATTACTGATGAAGCAGTTGATGGTGTTGCAGTTGATGGTGGAGATATTTATTATTGGATAGAAGATAGCGAAAGTGGTGAAGCTGAATTATTCTATGGTAAATTAAAGAGTAGCAAAATTGATAAGGTTAAATCAATTGATGATGGAGTATACTCTGGCGGTTTAGAAGAATTATTCAATGATGGTAAGTTCTACTATTTCGTTGATGAAAAAGATGGTGAAGCTGACCTTAAATATGTTAAAGGTGGCAAGACAGAAAATGTTGCTAGTGATGTTTCTGTAGATTCTATGCAAATTAATGCTGATAGATCTAAAGCTTATTACTTAGCTGATTTTGGTAAGAGTAGTGGAGATTTATATAGCTTTAGCGGTAAGAAAGCTAAGAAAATTGCTAGTGATGTAGCTACTTATATTCATATTAATGATGATTATATGTATTTAATTAAGGATGTAAGTTCATCTACTGGTAATGCTGATGTTTATCGTTTTAATGGTAAGAAAGAAGTTAAGATTGCTGAAGATGTATCAGATGCATTTACAGAAATTTTAACAGCTAAGAGTAATTACATTAATTATAATGGCTTAGGTGAATAGTTAAAACAATAATAAGTAGAAAGGTTTGAAATAAAACCTTTTTATTTTGTGGTATAATTTTTTTAGGGGATAAAATATTAAATTTATCT
This sequence comes from uncultured Bacilli bacterium, assembly GCA_947624095.1. Lineage (GTDB taxonomy): Bacteria > Bacillota_I > Bacilli_A > RF39 > UBA660 > CALVJF01. The sequence continues at coordinate 3,488 of CANQIR010000039.1, read as the reverse complement.
AATAATAATAAAGAGGTGGATTATGAAATATAAACGGTATAATTTTGATACTTTTACAGTTCATACGGTAAAGACGGATAAGTTTAAGGACTGTGTTATGGAAATTATCTTAAGGAAACCTATAAAAAAAGAGGAAATTACGAAATGGAATTTTCTAACTGATATGTTAACTTATACTAGTAAGAAGTATCCTAAAAGAAGAGATTTAGCAATTGAATTTGAGAATTTATATAATACTAGTGTTAGGGGAGTTCCTTCAAGAATTGGGGAAAGTTATTCACTTTCAATTATTACGAATTTTTTAAATCCTAAATATTGTGATGAGGGAATATTAAAGAAAATTATTGAATTACCTTTTGAATTGTTATTAAATCCTAATGTAGAGAATGATGAATTTGATATTCGTTCTTTTAATATTGTGAAAAATAGGACAAAAGCGGATTTAGAAAGTTTAAGAGAAATTCCTTCTAGATATGCTTTGAGACAAAGTTTAGTTAAATTAGATGATAAGAGTCCAGTTAGTTATTCAATGAGTGGATATACGGAAGACCTAGATAAAATAACACCAAGTAATCTTTATAAAATTTATTTAGAATTATTTAAAAGTTTTCAATGTGATATTTTTGTGGTTGGTAATTTAGATATGGATGAAGTAGTAAATATAATTACTAATAAATTTACTAATCAGTATGTTAAGAATTTTGAAATATCACTTTATAGTAATCCAAAGATAAGGAAAAGATCAATAGAAGTTAGGGAAAATGGTGATTATGAACAGGCTAATCTAGTAATGTTATATAATTTAGAAGATTTAAATAAAAGGGAAAGAGATATTATAACCCATATATATAATTTTATTTTAGGTGGTGGTTCGATATCAACTAAGTTAGGTAAGTATTTGAGAGAAGATAATGGTTTATGTTATTCAACTGGTAGTATGTATCAAAAATATGATAAATTATTAATGATCTATGCTGGTATTGATGGGAGGAATTTTAAGAAAGCAGTTAGGTTAGTTAAAAGAGCAATAAAAGATATGGCGGAAGGTAATTTTAGCGAACAAGAACTAAGTGAAGCCAAATTGGCGTTAGTATCTTCATTACGAATGGGGCAGGATAGTATAGGAAGTATTTTGAATAATTATTTATTTAATTATTTAGATGATTTGCCATTATTTGAAAGTAGAATGGAGCTTATAATGGATGTTACTAAGGAAGAAGTAGTAGCTTTAGCTAAAAAAGTAAGACTTAATTTAGTATACTTATTAGATGGAGGTGGCGATGATAATGCAAGAAATAAAAATTAAGGGTGTTGATGAAGTAATCCTCCATGAGAAGTGTGATAATGGATTAGATATTTATATGTGGGTTAATGAGAGAGTAAATAATTATTATATGACTTTTAATGTGAAATATGGTTCAGTTAATACAGAGTTTAAGTTAAAGAAAGATAAGAAAGTTTATAGTGTGCCTAAAGGAGTAGCTCATTTTCTGGAACATATTAAATTTAATTTACCAGATGGCAAGACAGCTAATGATTTTTATAATCAATATGGGATAAGTATTAATGCTTTTACAACTTTTGATTTTACTGCTTATGAGGTATTTGGTAATAATAATTTTAAGGAAGCTTTGGATTATTTAGTTGAATATGTTAATACGCCTTATTTTACGGAAGAAATGGTAGAAAAAGAGAAGAGTGTAATTTGTGAAGAGATTAAGATGTCTAAATCTAGTCCTTCTTCTAAGTTATTCTTTGGCTCTTATAGAGCAGTATTTCATAATGATCCTCATCGTTATATTGTGACAGGAGAAGAAGAGGATGTTAAAAAGATTAAGTTAAAGGATATTAATTTAGTTTATGATAATTTTTATCATCCAAGTAATTCTTTTATTGTTATTACAGGTAATTTTAATCCGTATGAAGCAGTGGCAATTATTAAAGAAAGATATAGTAAATTAAAGATAGGTAAATATAGTGAACCAAAGGTGATTAAACCTACAGAACCATATTCAGTAGCTAAGAAATATGATGTAATTAAAACAAATGTGGAGATTCCTAAAGCAAAAATATTATATAAGATTAAACGGAGTAATTTTAAAGATTTTGATGATGTTTTATTAAGAATTTATTTGGGGATTGTTTTGCGGAGTAATTTTGGTGCAACATCAGATTTTAAGGAAGATTTAATTGAAAAGGAATTAGTTACTGCTTTAGGTTATAGTCGAGATATTTTTGATGATTATGTGGTTATTTCAATAGTGGTAGAGAGTAAATATATGGATACGGTATTAGATATGATTAAAGAAAAGATGATGCATCTAGAAGTAGATGAAGATAGTTTGGTTAGAAGAAAACGAGCTAATATTGCTTCTTTAATCTATGATTATGATGATATTGAATATATTAATACAGATATTCAAGATAATATAATGGAATATGGTTATGTAGTTGATAATTTTTATGAGATATATAATTCTTTAGATATGGATATGATTAATAAGATTATTAAGGAGATTAGTATAGATAATTATTCGGTAGTAGAAATAGTTCCTAATAAAAAGGATGAAGAGAGATAACAGAAATGTTATCTTTTTTGGCATTAAAAAATCACCTTTCGGTGATTTAGGATTATCTGTTGTAGTATTCAACGATAAGGGTTTCGTTAATTTCAGCATTTAATTCGCTTCTATCTGGTAATCTAAGTAATTTGCCACTTAATTTCTTTGGGTCAAATTCAACGAAAGCTGGACGATTGATTGTAGCTTCAACAGTTTCTTTAATTGCTGGATGTTCTAAAGAGTTTTCTTTAACAGCAATTGTATCGCCAGTTTTTACTTGATAAGAAGGAATATCTACTTTGTTACCATTAACAGTAATATGTCCGTGGTTAACAAGTTGTCTTGCTGCCCGTCTAGTCTTAGCTAAACCTAAACGGTAAACAAGATTATCTAGACGAGTTTCAAGTAAATTTAAGAAGTTATGACCAACATTTCCTTTCATCTTAGAGGCTTTTTCAAATAATCTGTGGAATTGTTTTTCATTTAAACCATACATAAATCTAACTTTTTGTTTTTCTTGTAATTGAACACCATATTCACTAATCTTACGACGTTTGTCAGCACCATGAATACCTGGGGCATAAGGACGACGAGCTAGTTCTTTACCGTTTTCTAATGTTGAAAAACCATATCTTCTAGATTTCTTATAAATAGATCCTGTATATCTTGCCATAAAAATCTCCTTTCTATTTTGCTATATAAAAGGATTGTCAATTACTTAGTGAGGGGAGTTTATTTAAATAGGTTCTTCTAGGCAGTCTAGATTACTACTAAACATTCGTAATAAACACATCTCATAAATAATTAACACTGCCAAATACATCAGCAATACTAATTATACAATATTTTACATATTTGTCAAATATTCCTTTAATTTTCTTGAGGAATGTCGCATATTGTTTAAATGTATTGTTTATTCTCGACACT
>CANQIR010000038.1 GCA_947624095.1 uncultured Bacilli bacterium | reverse complement strand
CAAGCATTTAATGGAAGGATTGTTGTTAAATCGGTACCAACCGATAATTAGAAAATAATTTGGAGAATTTTGGTGTCAAAAGGTTGTAAAAATGTATTTACAATCTTTTTTAATGTTTATATAATAGGGGATAAATAGATTTGAGGTGGCGATATGATAAGTAACTTACCTGTTCTACTTTTAAAAAGTCTTGTTTTATTGCCGCATCAAGAAGTTAAGCTAGAGCTTAATAATGAACTTAGTAAAAAGATAGTTGATTTAGCTAGTAAAAACCATAAAGGGGATTTAATTGTTGTTTGTCCAAAGGACCAATATGAGGAGAGTCCAGAAGTTAGTGATTTACCAGAAGTTGGTGTTGTGGGACATATTAAAAGTCGGATTAATTTACCAAATGGAAATTACCGGGTGGTAATAACGGGAGTTAAGAGAGTAAAGATTCAGTACTATGCTAATTATATCTTGGATAATGAAGTGCTGGAAGCAAGTGGAATGGAACTTGAATTACCGATGTTTGATGAAGTTGAAGAAACGGCTTTAAGAAGAAAATTAATTCAATTAATGGAACAATATGTAGCGGTAGCAGGATTTCTTTCTAATAGTTTCTTAATGAATTTAAGAAGATGTAAAGATTTAAATGATTTAACGGATATGATTATTGTCCAAGTACCTTTTAATTTTGAGAAAAAGTTACTTTATATGGAAGAAATTAATCCTCTACATCGAGCTAATGCTTTGATAGTTGATTTAAATGTAGAATTACAAGTTTTAGAATTAGATCAAAGAATTGAAGAAAATTTGGAAATAGAATTTCAGAATCATCAAAAAGAATGGGCTTTAAGGGAAAAACTAAAGGCTTTGCAAAAAGAACTTGGTGAAGATGATCCACGAGATATTATTATTAGAGATTATGTTGATACTTTAAATGAGTTAGTAATTGATGATAAGATTAGAAGTAAGTTATTAGATGAGATAAGGAAATTTGAATATACTAGTGATGTATCACCAGAAGCTGGTTCAATTAGAAATTATTTGGATTTAGTTCTCAATTTACCATGGAATAAGTTTAGTATTGATGAAGATAATTTAGGAAAAATTAGAGAATACTTAGATAAGAGTCATTATGGACTTTGGAAGATTAAAGAAAGAATTATTGAGTATATTGCGGTAAAGATGCGGAATGCTAATTTAAAAACACCTATTTTGTGTTTTGTTGGGCCACCAGGGGTAGGGAAGACATCTTTAGCTAAAGCCATTGCGGAAGCTTTAAATAGAGAGTTTTATAAAATTAGTGTGGGTGGACTTAATGATAGTAGTGAACTAGTTGGTCATAGAAGAACTTATATGGGTTCATCACCTGGGAAGATTATCCAAGGAATTAAAAAATGTGGAGTAAGTAATCCGGTAATATTAATTGATGAAGTAGATAAGATGGTAAGTAATGAGCGGGGAGATCCGGCAAGTGTTTTATTAGATATATTAGATACAGAACAAAATGATATGTTTGTCGATAGTTATGTTGAAGAACCATTTGATTTATCGAAAGTATTATTTATTTTAACTGCTAATGAGATAGGGAATATTCCGCAAGCTTTATATGATAGGTTAGAAATTATTGAATTAGCAAGTTATACGGAATTTGAAAAGTTAGATATTGCAACGAAGCATATATTGCCTTTAATTTATCAAGATCATTTAGTGACTGCAAAAGAGATTAAAATAAGTAATGAAGTAATAATGGAGATTATTAAGAAATATACGCAAGAAGCAGGAGTTAGGGAACTTAGAAGAGAATTAGAAAAAGTAGTAAGAAAAATAGTTACTAGAAGTGTGGAAGAACAAGAAAAGATTAAAATTACGGTAAAGAAAAAGGACTTGGTGATGTATTTGGGCCAAGCGAAGTATTTTAATGCTAATGATAATAAGTATGAAACATATGGAGTAGTTAATGCACTTGCTTATACACCGCTTGGGGGAGCGATAATGCAGATTGAAGCTTCGATATATGAAGGCACCGGCAAGCGAGTAGTTACTGGTTTACTTGGACAGACAATGAATGAAAGTATCGATGTGGCAGTTAGTTATATTAAGAGTAATAAGGATACTTTTATGATTAATGATTATTATTTTGATAAGAAAGATATTCATTTACATTTTTTAGCTGGGGCGGTTAAGAAGGATGGTCCTTCAGCTGGTATAGCCATTGTAACAACTATTCTTAGTTTACTTTTAAAAAAGAAAATAGAACCAACTATTTCAATGACTGGGGAGATTGGACTACGGGGAGAAGTATTAAAGATAGGTGGCTTAAAGGAAAAAGTTATTGGAGCATTTAATAGTGGTATTAAAAAAATAATAATTCCCTTAAGTAATGAAAATGATTTGGAAGAAGTACCAGAAGAAATTAAAAAAAGAATAGAATTTATTAGAGTAAATAATTATATGGAAGTATATAAATTATTATTTAGTACTAAAGGATAATAGGAATATTATCTTTTTTTAATGTATAAAATTTTTAGATAGTTCATAGGTTTAAATAGAAAGGATTTGATTTAATGAAGAGTGTTATACCATATAAAAAAGTAATAGAATTTAAAACAAAAATAGCGGAGATATGTAGTATTTCTTTAGAACATGAATATGAAGTTAATGAGGGTGAATTAAAAGGAGAATTTATTGTATCTGGCGATTATCGAATTCACGAAGTTAGTATTAATAAAGAGGTATTTAATTATCGATTACCATTTGAGGTTAATTTACCTGATAATATAGTAAAGGATAGTATTAATTTTCAAATATTAGATTTTACTTATGATATTGTTGATGGAGATAAATTAAGTGTCGATATTGAATTTGGGGTGGAAGCTTTGGATAAAGAAGAGGAAAGAAATGATGAATTAGATAGTTTAATTAAGGAATTAGAAGAAGTAAGAGAAAATAAAGAAGATGAAATAGAGGAAAATATCGAAAACGAGGAAGAAGTAGATGATGAGAATCTGGAAGAAGAACGTAAGGGGATAGTTCTAGATAATGCTGTAGATGTAGTTGGGGAAGATGAGACGGTAACAAGTGAAGAGGCCACTAAAATATTAGATAGTAATAAAGAAAATACTTATATTACTTATCATATCCATATTGTCAAAGAAAGTGAAAGTATAGAAGGAATAGCTAATTTATACGGAACTAGTAGAACGGTATTAGAAGAGTATAATGATTTAAATAATTTAGTAGTAGGAGATAAATTAATTATTCCAATTGCGGAAGATGAATAGTGAAGAGATATTAAAAGAAATTTATAAACCTTTAAGAGTAACTATTTTAGGAAAAGTAAAGATATTTGATACTACTAATGGGAAGTATGTTATTAAAGATAAAGGTAAGGCGAATATTAGGGATGTCTATAATTATTTAAGTAGTCGTAATTTTAATTATTTTCCGAAAATTATTGATGATACAAGAAGTGAAGTAAATATATTTGAGTATGTTGAAGATACAAAGATGCCTAATGATCAAAAAGCTATGGATTTAATTAGTTTAGTGGCATCATTACACGAAAAAACTTCTTATTTTAAAGAAGTTAGTATGGATACTTATCAAGAAATTTATGATAATATTAAGAGTAATATTGTATATTTGAAAGATTATTATAATGATTTATTTGATAGATATGTTTTAGAAGAATTTATGAGTCCAAGTAAGTATTTATTAACGAGGAATTATACGACGATTAAGGATGCTTTAGATTTTTGTGAAAGAGAATTAGATTTATGGTTTAATATGGCGAAGGATTCTAATAGACAAAGAGTAGCTTTATTACATAATAATTTGGAATTAAGTCATTATATCAGGGGGAATGAAGACTATATAATTAGTTGGGATGATAGTAAGATTGATACTCCAGTATGGGATATTGTAAAGTTTTATAAGAAAGAATATTATGATTTAGAATTTAAAAGTATTTTAAGTAAATATTTGGATGAGTATAAATTAAATAAGGATGAATTAAAGTTATTGTTTATTTTAATGGTATTACCTGATAAGATAGTATTAGATAAAAATGAATATGATAATACAAATATAGTAAGAAATTTCTTGGATTATTTATATAAGACTGAGGAATTAGTACGGCCATACTATACGGAAGAGAAAGAAAAATAAGAGGCAGACTTCAACAAAGAGAACAAAGATGTTAATTCTTAAAGGAATTATTAGAGTTATGAGAGTTTGATAAAAGATTAGAATTGATAAAGCGATGATAGCTAAAACAGAGAATAAATTACCACGAGGATTTTTTGGATACATAGAGATCACCTATAATACTTTATGTTTATAGAGGGTATTTGTGAATTTGGTAAATCCTTGGTGGATTTTTTTTATGGTTTGTGATAATATTAAAATGGAGGGTGGTTATCGTGAGTAAACGGGTAAAAAATGGGATTGTAGCTTTAGCGGTTGTTATAATTACTTTGTTAATTGTGGGAACTAGTTATGGAGTAATGAGCGAGCTAGGATTTAATACCAAGAGATTAATTGCTTATGATAAAACTTTAAAAGTATCTTATCAAAATAATAATACATTAGATGTGGGAAGTGAACAAAGTGTTGTATTATTTAGTGTAGTTAATAATGGGACACTAGATTTAATGTATGATGTTGTACTGACACCACATAATTTGGAAGATGAAGAGATTAGACAAGTCAATATTGAATTTGATGGAGAAGAAGTTAAACTTAGTTCTTTAGAAAAAGAGGATGATAAATATATCGTTTATTCAGGAGCAATAAAAAGAGAAAATAGTAGTAATGATGTATTATCTCATCGAGTATTAGTTAAAGAGACAAAAGCTAAAGGAAGTTTAGAAGTTAGGGTAGTTGCTAGAGCTGTTAATGATTTAGCAGTTGATGTTATTGCTAGTATGAGTTATGAGGGGAATAAATTTGGTTTAAATAAGGATATTAATAATAATATAAGATATGTAGGAGTAGATGCAGATAATTATATTAGATTTAATGATGAATTATGGCGAGTAATTGGAATATTTAAAGTAAAAGATAGTATCGATAATATGGAAGCATTAAAAGTAAAGATTATGAGAGATATGCCTTTACAGGAATCTGCTTGGAGTAATGGTGCTAATTTATTTAATAATTCAACTTTATTTCAAGTATTAAATGATAGTTATTATAATCAATTAAAGGATAATAATTTAGTAGATAGTGTATTTTATAAATCAGGAGAATATGGTAGTATTACTAGTAAGGAACAAGCTTTAAGATTAGAAGAATCTGGTAGTACATATGCTTCTATTGTAAGTATTCCAACAATTGCCGATTATTTATATGGTAAAGAATGGATGAATGGCAAAGTTGGTTGGTTACTTGGTAGTAATAGTAGTACGGTAGAAAAGTTTTATAAAGTTTTAGGGGAAGAAATAGTTTTGGTCAATTATAATGAAAGGGCTTTGGTTAGTCCAGTCGTATATTTGAACTCAACAGTAAGAATAGTTGATGGGGATGGCTCAAGGACTAAACCATTTGTGATTAACTAATGAAAGCGAAGAAAGAAATTGATAAACAGATTAAATTAACAATAATAAGTACAATTATATTTGTAGTAGTACTTATAGTAACAGTGGTTATTGTAATAAATAGTTTATTTGGTTATATGAAGGGAGCTATTCGGGTAGGAGATTTTCTTTTGGATTATGAAGATACAAGATATATTAAAGAGAATGTAAAAATATTATCGAATAGTGAAGGAATGAAAGTTGATGACCATGAAATTACGATTACAAATAATGGCAATGAAACGAAAGAATATTATTTGTATGTAAAAAGAAAAGATGGGAAAGCTATTGATGAGCATTTAATGATATCTTTAAATAATTATATAATTAAGAAAAGTGATTCTTATGAAGTAGAAGATGGCAAATATATTATTTATGAGGGAAGTTTAAAACCGGGATTTTCAACTTCCCACGCTTTTAGATTTTGGTGGGAATATAACAGTCCTAGCGAGTATGATGGGAAAACAATTGAATTAGAGTATGGAATTGTGCAAAAGTAATTGTTCACCAATTTGGAGGTTTTGACTAGTATGAGGAGGTAATTCTAAAATACTAGTTTTTTGATGGGAAGAGCTAATAATTTTAAATGGTTTTACATCGGGATATATTTCTAATATAGTATTATTTTCACTAAGGATGATGACATCAATATGAGAAGACATAAAACAAGTATGGATAGATTTACAACGAGGAAATAAAGCACCTGTAGTCAATTTGCTTTGACCCAATAAACCAATTAAACGAGTAAAAAAAGTATTACATAATTTAATTGGAATAGTTTTATTATCAATTATTAGTTCCATAATTATTCACCTAATATAAATATACTAAATTTATTTAGATATTGTAAATAATTAAAGATTAATTTATAATATTTATAGAATAGGAAGTGGAAAGATGAAGAAAGGATTCGTCCTTGTAGAAACGATTATTGTTGTTACAATCTTAGCCACTTCTTTATTACTTATTTATAATTCTTTTAATTCAATATTAGTTAATGAAAGAAGAAGAATGTTTTATGATGATCCGGTATATTTATATAGGACTTATTATATATTAGATTTATTTCAAAGTAATCAGATAGTTAATTATTTAAATAAGACTTTAGCTGCTAATGATAGTAGAAATTATCCTTTACTAGTAGAAGTTAGTTGTAATAATACGAATATATTTCCTGTAGGTAGTGATGCAAAAGCTATTTGTGAACGTTTAATGGGAACTGATTATATGGATATAGAGCATATATATTTTACGTATCAAGATGTTAGTAAATTAACTGCTTGTATTGGGGGGAGTGGCGATAATTGTGAGAGGAATGCTTCTTTAAGGGGAGTTAGTGCTAATGCAGTAGGGTATTTAAGAGCTTTGGATGGCGAAGGTAAAAGTGGGTATAGGATTGTAATAGAGTATTCAAGAATGTTTGATAAGAAGTTACAGTATTTTTATGCTTCGTTAGTTATTCCAACACCAACAGGGGGTAGTTAAGATGAAAAGTAAAGGAACTACTCTAATAGAGTTAATGGTAGCAGTAGCTTTAATGGGAATTGTAATTTTATTTACTTTTAATATATTAGTAGATATTAGACAAGAGGGAGTAAATAGTTCAGTTAAATCAGAGGATGTAATGAATAGGATATTAATAATGCGGACTATTCAAAATGATTTTATTAAAAAAGGATTATATAATGTAAGTGAATGTAGTAATCTTAATAGTGATGGATATTTATGTATTAATATAACTTTTAAAGATAATAGTAGTAAACAAATATTAATTAATAAAAATAGTGTGGTTTATGATGGGGAAAAATGGACGCTACAAACTGGTACTTATGATTTAGGAAGAAGTGATTATAAGTATTGTTATAATTATGTAGAAAGTGGCGACTACTACTTTATGACGTTAATGTTCTATGATAATTTAAAGGGAAATATTATGGAAGATAATGTTTTATTAGATATTGAATTATTTAATACGGGATTAACAAGTAATACTTGTTTACCTGGTAGTAGATGTAATCGTGGAGTACTAGCTAATAGTACTAATTTATGCAATCATTATCGTGAACAAGTTTAAAATTAAAGATATTATTAAATGGGAGAAACGATTTTTTAAAAATTGAGTATAATTAATGGAAGTATCAGAGATGATACTTTTTATTTGGGTATGAATACATAAACCAGTAAAGGAAATGGTAAGAGATGCAATGATTATCTTTAATTTTAAAGAGATTGATATAGTACTTAATAAGGATAAACCATTAGTAATTTCTAGAAAACAAGTAAATAGAGTATTTATAATAGGAATTGATGTTATAGTGGGAATTAAATTAAAGAAGATAATAGTTCCTAAAATCATTAGTAAAGTAGTTAAAGATTTTTGAATAGCAGAAATAATACTGGTAGATAAGGGAATATTTTGATAAGTAATGGGATAAGTACTAGGAGTATTATGATTTCTTAAAATGATACCTAGGATTAAATTAGCTAGATAATTATTGATAATTAAAATAAGACAGATTTTAGAAGGAAATGTTAGGGATAACATAGTATATAAAAATAAGGGATTAGATAATAATGTATACGATAAGATAGTAGTAGCACTTTCGGAAGATAAAAAATGTTTATTGAGTAAGGAAGATGTAATTACGGCATTAGTAGGGGTTCCACTAAGTAAGGACATAATTAGGATATAAATACTTGGACCATCAATATTAAATATTTTTTTAAATAAGGGAGTTAAATATTTATTTAGGTAGTATGGAAGATTAAGGGAGATAAGTATTTCAGAGATAATAAACATTGGAAATAGAGAGGGGAATACTTTCGTAATAAATAAGTTAAAGGAAGAGATTATTTTTTCTTCAATAATAAGTTTATTAGTAAATAAATAATAAATATAGAGAGCAAATAATGTATATAGACAGAGAAAATAAAGTTTCTTTTTCATATTTATCCTCATTTTTGATATAATGTTAATGGTGAAGCAAATGTTTACTAAAATATATGAAGGATTTAAGAATTTTATTAAAGAGAATTATATATTTATTTTAATTATTATAGGGGTAAATTTATTGTTTTATATAGAACTTCCTTATGTGATAGAAACACCAGGAGGGAGTATTATTTTAAATGATCGAGTAGAAGTAGAAGACGGATATGAGACGAGCGGTAAATTGGGAATGGCTTATGTTTCTGTTGTTAAAGGAAGTATTCCATTTTTATTAGCTTCTTATGTAATTCCTGATTGGGATATTGTACCGAAAGATGAAATGAAAAATGAGAATGAAACAATGGATGATATGTATGCAAGAGATAGATTATATTTGGAAGAAGCAATTGATAATGCGAAGATAGCTGCTTTTAAATTAGCAGGTAAAGATTATCAAATTACAAAAGAAATAGTTAATATTTCCTATATTGATGAGGAAGCCAAGACTGGTTTAAAAATAGGCGATGTTATTTTAAGTGTTGAAGGTGAGCAGATAAGTTCTTTAGATGATTTAAGAGAGATAGTTAATAGTAAAGATGTAGGAGATACAATAACCTTTAAAGTATTAAGAGATAATAAGGAAAAGGAAGAAACAGCAGTTTTATATGAAACGGATGATGGAGTTAAAGCAGGAGTTTCAATAATTCTTACTTATGAAATAGATACAGAACAAGATGTGGAAGTTGATACTAAGTCGAGCGAATCGGGACCTAGTGGAGGATTTATGACTTCTCTAATGATTTATAATAGCTTAACTTTTGAAGACATAAGTAAGGGAAGATATATTATTGGTACGGGTACTATCGATCAAGATGGCAATGTTGGAGAGATTGGCGGAGTTAAATACAAGATAATCGGTGCCAATAGAAAGGG
>CANQIR010000037.1 GCA_947624095.1 uncultured Bacilli bacterium | reverse complement strand
TTATAATCTTTTTAAATGTTCCTCTAAATGTTATCTCTTCAATAATTGGTGTATAAAATAACTGATTAAATAACATAAAAGGTAAAGCTACATTAAAATATTCATTTAGAATTTTATTATTAATTGAAGCTTCAATATGAAATAAATTTCTAATTATAAATGATGATAATAATATTGTTACAAATAAGACCAGTGTTCCTAACAATACCTGCTTAATATAGTTTAGTGGTTTCTTTTTAATTTTTTTAAATCCCTCAACTATATCATCCCAAAACAAGAATATAACTACCGATGCAATAATTAAATAAAAAGCTAATCTTACTACTAGTTCAGATCCACTAGATTCAATAATATCTGGTACTAACATTCCAATTAACATCGGTGATGCAAAATAAACAAGTAATATAAACAATCCTATTAATAAATTTTTCTTATCCTTTTCCATATTATCACCCATAAAACATACTAAAGGTAGAGGCCTTATAACTAATCATAAGACCTCCTAACACCTGCTAACCTAAAAGATATTTCTTTAAGAATTTTTTGATTGCAGACATTTAATTCACTCTCCTTCCTTTAGTATATATAAATTATATCATATCTCTAACCCTAAAATGTCAATTATTGCATTAAAAAAGTGTCTACTTTACTTCGTAGACACTTACTTTTTTCTTATCTCTACCTAATCTCTCATATTTAACTACACCAGAGATTTCAGCATATAATGTATGATCTTTACCCATTCCTACGTTAGCTCCAGGATAAATCTTAGTTCCTCTTTGACGATAGATAATGCTACCAGCATTTATGACTTGTCCATCACTAGCTTTAGCTCCTAATCTACGACCTCTACTATCACGACCATTGTGTGTTGAACCTTGAGCTTTAACGTGAGCGAATAATTGGATATTCAAACTTAATCTTTGCATCTTATTAATCCTCATTTCTAATCTCAATATTTTTTGGATACTTAAGTCTTAATTCTTCTAACATTTCTACCAAGTTACTTATTAACTTCGTATTAACTTCCGTATCTTTAACGATTCTTATTTCTAATAAACCAGAATCTTCTTTGTAAGCGATAGTATCTTCTTCTAAACTTAATATAGCATTGATTGTTGTAATAGCCATTGTACTAACCGCCGCACACACAATATCTTTACCTGCTACATCATATTTAGCATGTCCCTTTATTAAAAGACTTCTTCCACTATCCTTAATTATTACTTTTATCATAATTACTTAACTTCAATTTTCTTAACAACTAACTTAGTATATGGTTGTCTATGACCTTGTTTATTACGATATTTTTTCTTTGGTTTATACTTAAACACAATAACCTTTTTTTGTCTACCGTGTTTTTCCACAGTACAAACTACTTTAGCACCATCTACATATGGTTTTCCTAATTTACCATCAGCTAATAATACAGTATCAAACACTACTTCACTACCAACTTCGTTATCCAACTTTTCAACATAGATAGTATCGCCTTCAGAAACATAATATTGTTTCCCACCAGTTACAAATATAGCTTTCATTTCATACCTCCTTATAAATTTAAGACGCGCCCGGAAGGTGTTTAAAAAACTTGTAAACCTTTTTAGTGCGGTTTTAAAGAAAGCCCTTAAAACATTAAGATAATACCATATCTAACGCTTTCTGTCAAACAAATTAGCTAAAAGTTTCTTCTCACTTACCACTTTTCCCTCTCGTCTAAAAAAATAAAATCTCTCTTTTCCCAATTTATTAAAATCCTCCTCATACTTAATCCGCTTATAATCAATATCATATAAATATCTTTCTAATAAAAACTTCTGATAAATAAATGGATAATTCTTCAAAGCTTCTAAAATTTTAAAAACTAAAAAACTTAAAACCATTAAATTATTTATTAAAATTTCTCTACTCTTAAATATAAATATACTAATACTTACTATTCCAATAATTAAATACCACCTATAAGCCATCTTATAACTCAAAAACTTTTCTAAAATTAACTTAATAAATAAACTTCCATCCAAAGGAATAATTGGCAACATATTAAAAAGCATTATACTTTTATTATAAGTATTAAACATTAACCAAGTACCACTATTTATTAAGCTCATCTTCCAACAATAAGCCATTACTAAATATAATAGACACTGACTAATAATTCCACCACTAACTATCAATAATTCCTTATTAATTGAACTATTAATTAATTTATTTACCTTTGTAATCCCCCCAAAAGGATAGATTACTACCCTATTTATCTCATATTTAAATAAACAACATAACAAAATATGTCCCATTTCATGACATAATACAATTAAAAGAATTAATAAAGCATTTTTAATATAACCACTTAGTAAAGCAATTAATAAAAGTAGATATACTATTTCATGAATCTTAAAGTTCTGATAAATACTTTTCAAAATCTAAAAACTCTCCATCTTTAACTACTACAATCGTTATCTTATCACTAGCACTTTCTCCTAGTAAACTTCCACTTTCAATATAATCATATAAACTTATCTCGTGAATATCGACCCCACAATACCAAATATCAACTCCATCAACACCTTGGATAATTAAAGTCTTGCCATAATCATCCTTATCCCCATTAAAAACTACAATTCCACTTTGTAATGTTGGTACTAAATAACTTGTCCCTACTTCTAACTTATAACCGTCTAAATATTTATCTATTCCTTTATAACTTAAAGTTTCACTAAACACTACTTTATCTTCTGGTATTGTTTTACTCTCATCAACAAATTTTCCCATATATTTATCATAAATCTTATTAAACTTATGAAAAGCTAAACTATCAGTAAATATATATTTTTGATACAACTCTTTATTTTTATCTTTATAATTAATAAAAATCATACTACCTAGTATTAAAATAATCCCTATTAAAATTCTCGTCAATAATCCATCCAAATATTTACTTCTTTCCTTACTTACTTTATTCTTACTCTTAAACTTTTTTAAAATCTCCTCCGTATTCATCCTAATCACCTAGTAAAGTCTATGAATTATTTTTAAAACTATAACTCCCCAGCCAAAATATTGAATTCAATACCACTATTATTAAAATACTTACTCCATACTTAATTAATCCTTCATTAAATATTAAAAATCCCAAACTATAATAAATTCCCAAATTAAATAAATTTTGTAAATAAAAATTCTTTAATCTTTTACTTCTTTTAAAATATCTCTTATTAATAAAATACAATCCATTAAGTACAATTATATTAAACGGAAACTTATGTAACCATAAATCTAAAGTAATACTACTCATCAATACATTGATATAACTACTACTAGTAATGCCCATTAAAAAAAGGAAAGTGGGTAGTATGGTAACTCGGTTAAAAAACCAATCGACAAGTATTAATTCGATCATTTTACCACCCCAACATAATTAATATCGTGAGTATTTACTGCTAAATCTATTTTCAGTTCTTGCTCTATCTCTTGTTTATCTAGCGTTACCTCAGCAACTTTCCCAATATATAAACCAGCATCTATATCGGTAAGTCCTGATGTATAGACTGCATCTCCGACATTTATCTTCGCTTGGTTAGTAATATTCTTAACTCGTCCACTATTAAAATTGCCATATACGTCATTAACTTTTACTGCTATATTTAACTCTTTATTGGTAATCAAAGTTATAATACTCTCACTTTCTCTTACCGTCTTAACAACTCCCAAAAAACCATCTTTACTAATTACACTATCCCCAACACTAACGCCTTCTCTACTTCCCTTATCAATAATTAACTCATCATAAAATCCATAAATATTTCTTGTAATAACTTTACCAATTAGCAAATCTTTCTCATAACTTTGTAAATCAATTGCTTCCTGAATTGTCCTTAATTCTTGCTTTAAATTCTCATTTTCCCTTTCTAAATATTCTATTCTAACTTTACTTTCATCTTTATCCACTAAATTACTTACTAAAGCACTAATTGGTTCAATAAGCAAAATTATTAAAATACTAATTCCGATAATAAATCTATTTTTTAGACTCTCTCTCATATTCATCCCACCAATTATTATCATAAAAACTATAATAATTATTATATCCAACAATAATATGGTCTATAACTTGAATACCTAATTTTTTCCCTTGTAAATAGATTTCCTTCGTTAATTCTTTATCATTTTTTGAAGGTTCCACATCGCCACTTGGATGATTATGAACTAAGATAATCCCTAGTGCTCCTTCTTTTAAAGCTTCTCTTAATATATCTCGTGGATGAACACTACTTTGATTTGCTGTCCCTTTAAATAACATCTTTTTACCTATTATATTCTTCCGATTATCTAAAAAAACAACATGTAATTCCTCTTGCACTGCAAAAGCCAACTTACTATAAAATAAATTATAAATATCTTTACCACTATATATTCTTAATCTCTCCTTAGTGCCTCTCCTTTTTCCTAATTCAAAAGCACATAATAATTCCAATGCCTTAACCTTACCAACTCCTTTAACTTCCTGTAATTGACCTAAACTAGCTTTCGCAATATTATCTAAATTCCCATACTTATTCAATAATTCATAAGCTACTTCCAAAACATTCTTACTTTTTGATCCCGTCTTTAACATAATCGCTAGTAATTCCGCATCACTTAAATTATCTAAACCCCTATTTATTGCTTTCTCCCTAGGTCTTTCACCTACCGGTAATTGCTTAATTATATAATTCAAACTATCACTTCACTATATCTTTCTAATATTTCTTTATTAATGTACACATAAACTTCCCTATTGCTAGCTAATAATAAATCCTCATATTTATTTAACTGATTCAAAAAATCACCTCCAACATTAATTTTCTTAATATAATATTCAATCTTTTGTTCATCATAATATTTTTTCAATTTATCTCTAGCTTCTTCACTTTTAACAATCGCTATATACACTCGATACAACTCTTCATCTAACACCACTCGTCCACTTTCATATTTTTCAGCTTCCTTTATGGCATTATCTTTGTTAGTATAAACTCCCACCTGAAAAGCATAAACCACCGCTTCCGCCCCAATTACTTCTTTAATATTACGATTAACATCGTGAAAAAAGAAAACGCCAAATAATGTTCCTACTATTAATGCACATAAAACTGCTATTCCCACCTTTTTCATTATCATCACCACCTTAATCCTAGCAAAAAACTCCCAACATTTATGTCGAATTTGCATTTTTGAAAAAAATATGTTAATATAATTCACCAATCAAAAAGGGGGATTATTTTATGCAACTAAATGAGGCGATGATACCGCACTATCGTGCCAAAATGGTACCAATTGAAAAATTAAAAAAACAAGTTGAATTAAATGAAGCTTACTTAAAAGAAAAACCAACCTGGTATAATATTGATAATCAATTACAATATTTTAAAATTCGTAATGATTTTCGTCTATTTACTGAACAATTCTTTAGTATGTTCGGTCGCGAAATTATGGGCTTAGATACATTAGATTACCGTGTAGCTTATGTTAGGACTATTCTGCCAGTTAAAAATACGCACGAGGAAGAAACCAAATGTGGTTTATTAAGTGACTGTTTCCAAAGTCCTGTCTATAACTATTACTTAGTTAGTGAAATGATGAGTGCCGAAATATCAGACTTAGTAAGATATGGTGGCTATAGCTTACAAACCCTATTAGCATTCTTTAAAGATTATCTAGCTAATGATGATTATCAAGAAAATGAACTATTTCTTATAAAATTATTCATTAGTGATGCTTTCACTCATCAAGAAGATCGTAATTATCATAATATTGGTTTTAAAATTCCAAAAATCAAAGGTGTTAAATATACTGAAAGACTACGTCCCGAAAGACTTGAACGCCATCGAAACAAAAAAGAATATTTAGCTATTAACAGTCAAGGCTTACCAGGTTTAAAAGGCTTATCACCTACTAAAGTATATGATAATGAAAGAATGCTTGGTACTGACCACAAAAACGTCTTTACTTATACACCAGGTCAAATTTGGTGCCCACTTTTTCCTTATTCTCAAGAAACCTTATTTGAAAGCCAAGATAAAGCTGTAGAAGCTTCTAAAAGTATTGATGGTTTAGACCCAAATTTATTTAGTATATATTGTGATTACTTAGAAATATGCACGCCAATCTTTGAAAGATTGGCATACGATGATGAATATCGTCGTATTCTTGAACGTTTCCAAGGTTCCAATATGCAAATCAACCTAAGTCAAAAATCAATCGACCGAATTACCGAAATCTTTGAAGACAAACGAAAAGTCTTCCAAAAAATCCTCAAATATTAATCCCTCTACTATATATTATTATAAAAAACTTTCCAATTTCCTTTAAAAAGTTCACTTTTTTCAAGTGAACTTTTAATATTGTCTACCAAAATACATTTTACAAGTCGCATCTGCTCCACAAATAACACATTTTCCACTATGATCTTCTTGAGCTGTACAACGACTTTTAAGACCTGTTTCTTCTTTAACTTTATTTTCACAATCCTTAGCACCACACCAATTAATTTTAATGAATCCCGGCTTTTTACTTAATTCTTTAAATTCATCATAAGTTTTAGCTTCATAGATCATTCCATCTCTTCTAATTCTGGCTTTTTCATACATTGCTTCTTGCATTACTGGCAATATTTCCTTTACCTTAGTTACTGCCAAGTCAATTGGTACAGTTACCTTTTCTAACGTATCTCTTCTTACTAAAGTAACTACGCCATTATCCAAGTCTCTTTTACCTAATTCTATTCTTACTGGATAACCTTTGACCTCAGCCTCAGCAAATCTAAAACCAGGTGTCTTGTCGCTATTATCGATAGTATAAGTAATTCCTTCGTTATCCAAACCTTTTCTTATCTCATCAACTGCTTTTTTTAACTCCTCATCCTCCCCAATAGGGATAATTACTACTTGATAAGGTGCAATATTCGGTGGTAAAACTAAACCATTATCATCGCTGTGCGTCATAATAAGTCCTCCAATCATTCTAGTTGTACATCCCCAACTTGTTTGATAAGGTGTTTCTAATTTATTATCTTTATTGACAAATTCTATCCCAAATGCCTTAGCAAATCCTTGACCAAAATAATGACTTGTAGCATTTTGTAAAGCCACTCCATCATACATCATTGCTTCCACTGAATAAGTTTCTAAAGCTCCCGCAAATTTTTCCTTTTCACTCTTTCTCCCAACTAGTACTGGAATTGCTAAATAATTCTTTTGAAAAATCTCATAAACTTTTAACATTCTTAAAGTTTCTTCTCTTGCTTCTTCACTTGTTGCATGCATCGTATGACCTTCTTGCCATAAAATTTCACGACTTCTTAAAAAAGGTCTTGTTGTCTTTTCCCATCTAACAATTGTACACCATTGATTATATAAAATTGGTAAATCTCGGTAACTTTTAATAATTTTCTTATAATGTTCACAGAATAATACCTCACTAGTTGGTCTTACACACATTCTTTCATCCAGTTTTTCCTTACCACCATATGTCACCCAAGCTACTTCCGGCGCAAACCCTTCCACATGTTCCTTTTCCACATTTAATAAACTTTCCGGAATAAACATTGGCATTTGCACATTTACGTGCCCAGTTTCCTTAAACATTTTGTCTAAAACACTAACCATCTTTTCCCAAATAGCATAACCATAAGGTCGGATAATCATACTTCCCTTTACCGAACTATAATCTACTAAATCTGCTCTTTTAACTACATCCGTATACCACTGAGCAAAATCGACATCTCTACTTGTAATTCCTTCTAATTTCTTCGCCATATTATCACCTATTTCTTAAATCTTTTTTTCACTTTTGCTGTTGCATAACTTAAACTCTTATGCAAACCATTCGTTTTTAATCCCTTCATAGTTTGATAAGTACTTTCACTCTTATTAATCTTACTTAAATAAGCCATAATTAATTCTTCACAAACTAATCTGTCTCTTAAATCTTTACCACTATTTAATAAGTAATCTCTTATACATTCCGGCAACTCCTCTACTGCCTTAATAAGCTTATCTCGTTTTATTTCTAACTTATCAAGTGAAATCTTACTAAATTCCTTAATATACTTTTCATACATCTTAACAAATTCGTCATAACTGCCTTCAACTATATTTAAAACTTTTCGGGGATTTTCGGCTATTGCCATTCTTGTATCACCCGCATAGGATAATCCACAAAGTCTTACTAACACATCTTTAAAACTACATCCATCCTCACTCATCAATAATGATACAATTACCGCACTTCTGCGATTCCTTTCAATAATCTTTCTTAACTCCTCACAACTTTCAAATTCATAAATTGTCTTTTGAAACCTTCCCGTCATATAAAAACTATTCCAAGTATTCAAAGATTCCTTTAAACTATCATATTCCACAGTTCCATATTTAAAAGTTGCTCCATCTTCCTCAATATAACTTAAATACGTCACTCCTGTTCTTCCTACTAGAATATCTTTATCTTTCTTCCTAAAGTATTTAGCTCCCGCCTTCGAATAATCATTGGGATTTAACTCGATATTTTTCATATTCCATTCTTTGACATCATCGACAACAAAGATTAAATCTAATTGCGGTTTATCTTCTTTTCCATACCCTGCTTGCTTAAATATTCCAGAACCATAACCATATACTGCTATCGCCTTAGGTCTTTTCTTGATAAATTTTTTAATTTTCTCCACATTACTCATAAAAATTCCTCCAAAAAAAGGATAGTATCTAAGGAGTGCCTTTGCACGATACCATCCTTTATTTTAACTTGATTTTGATAACGGTTCACACCGGAAATGTTTCCATTCCACTTAGAGGTAGGCATAATTATCTATCTTATTATCTTGCACCAACTGATAACTCTCTTTAAAGTATCAATAATTACTATGTCCTCATCAACATATTACAAACCGATTATATCTTAAAAACCAATCTATTGTCAATCTATCTCTTACTACTTTCCAAATTAATTAAATTCATTTCAAAATTCTGTCTATCTCTTCTAGCAATACTATCTAATATTAAACCACTAACAAATAATTGAATAGCTACAATTCCAAAGAACGAAGCTGCTATTAAAGAAGGAAATTTTTCCACTAATCCCGTTTCAATATACCCTACTAAAGGTGGAATAAAAAAGCCAATACCAATTAATAAACAAATAGCTGAAATTATTGAAAAGAATCCTAAAGGTCGATACTGTTTAAATAAAGTAGCAATCGTCTTTAATACCTTTATTCCATCACTAAAAGTATTAAGTTTTGATACACTCCCCTTTGGTCGATCCCGATAATCAACTAAGACATTTTCTAATTTCATACGCTTATCAAGGGCATGAATAGTCATCTCAGTTTCTATTTCAAATCCACTAGATATTACCGGAAAAGACTTCACAAACATCCTACTAAATGCTCGGTAACCGGTCATAATATCACGAACATTACTTCTAAAAGTTTTATTAACTAAAAATCTAACCAAGACATTACCGAAATTATGAAATGCTCTTTTATTCTCTTCAAAATAAGTACTAGATAATCTATCACCTACTACCATTTCCGCTTTTCCCTCTAATATTAATTGACACATTTCTTTCGCATGGGTAGCTGGATATGTATCATCACCATCGACCATTAAATAACAATCCGCTTCTACTTCCCTAAACATTCTTCTAATGACATTCCCCTTGCCTTGCATATATTCGTGTCTAACTATCGCCCCAGCTTTTAAAGCAATCTCTCCCGTCTTATCTGTTGAATTATTATCATAAACATAAATATCTGCTTCTGGTAATTCCTTTCTAAAATCCTTAACAACCTTTTCAATTGTTGCTTC